>NZ_JBJURL010000028.1:0-47880 GCF_046097905.1 Pseudarthrobacter sp. NKDBFgelt
CGGAAGCTAAGACCCACAGCGCCGATGGTACTGCACCCGGGAGGGTGTGGGAGAGTAGGTCACCGCCGGACACACACTAAAAAAGGTCGAGGCCCCAACCACTAATGGTTGGGGCCTCCCACATTTAACACACACCCAAACCCTCTCGCACCTAATGCACCCCTTCCCGGCATCCCCTTCCACCTTGTGCAGGCCCGGAACGGACCCTCTCGCACTTGATGCAGGCACCGGACGGACCCTCACCCACCTCATGCAGGCACCCGGGGCACCCTCTCTCAGTAGATGCCGCTTCCCGGACGATCCTCACCCACTTCCCCCAGCAATACCCCCCCCACCCCCCGCAACAAGTGAGAGAGCATCCCGACAAACCCCGCAACAAGTGAGAGAGCGTGTGAATATTCCCACGATGCGGCGTCCTGGGCTTCACCCGTGCTGCTCTGCGGGGCGGCTCCTCTAGAATTGATGAAGATGTACGGACTTCGAAGCGCTTGATTTCGGGTTGCGTAGGAAACGAAACACGGATACGAGCGGCTGCAGTTGCGCCAGTGGTCGGCTCATAACAGGAGGAATCCACATGGCTGAGCACAACGGCGGCAACCGCGGCGGAAATGACCGCGGCGGATTCCGCGGCAACAACAATTCAGGCGGGGATCCCAGGGGCTTCCGCGCCCGCGGCAACCGCGATGGCGGCGAGTCCTCCGGACGTCCCTCCGGCGGCGGTGAGCGTAAGCCTTTCGGTGACCGGGATCGGAAGCCTTTTGGTGATCGTCCGCGTCGTGACGGTGAGGGTGACCGTCGTGGTTTCGGTGGAGGGGAGCGTAAGCCGTTTGGCGACCGTGACCGCAAGCCGTATGGCGATCGTGACCAGAAGCCCTTTGGCGATCGTCCGCGTCGTGACGGTGAGGGTGATCGTCGTGGTTTCAGCGGCGGCGGGGAGCGTAAGCCGTTTGGTGACCGTGACCGCAAGCCGTATGGCGATCGTGACCAGAAGCCTTTTGGTGATCGTCCGCGTCGTGACGGTGAGGGTGATCGTCGTGGTTTCGGTGGAGGGGAGCGTAAGCCGTTTGGCGACCGTGACCGCAAGCCCTTCAGCGGCGGCGGGGAGCGTAAGCCGTTCGGTGACCATGACCGCAAGCCATACGGCGATCGTGACCGCAAGCCGTATGGCGATCGTGACCAGAAGCCCTTCGGTGATCGTCCGCGCCGTGACGGCGAGGGAGACCGCCGCGGCTTCGGCGGGGGAGAGAACCGGAAGCCGTTCGGTGACCGCAGCGACCGTCCCGGCCGCGGCGACCGCCAGGATCGCGCACCGCGCAGTTTCGATCGTGGCCCCAGCCGGGGAGATGCAGGTCCCCGTACCTTTGGCCGGGACCGCCCGGAAGACCGCCCTGTCCGCGAACCCAACGTCCGCGACCTCCGCAGCGCGAACCGTCCTGACCGGGAGAGGTCTCCGCAGATCGATGAGGACGTCACCGGCAAGGAACTCGACCGTGCCACCCAGCACCAGATCAAAACGCTCGAAGCAAAGAGCGCGGAATGGGTTGCCCGCCACCTTGTGATGGCCGGCCGGCTCATCGATGAAGAACCGGAGCTCGCCTTCCAGCACGCCCTCGCTGCAAGCCGCCGCGGCGGCAGGCTGGCCGCCGTCCGCGAAGCCGTAGGCCTGACCGCCTACGCCGCAGGCCATTACGGCGAAGCCCTCCGCGAATTCCGCACCTACCGCCGCATCAGCGGTTCCAACGTCCACCTTCCGGTCATGGCTGACTGCGAGCGTGGACTGGGACGCCCTGACCGCGCTCTTGACGTGGCCAGGTCCGAGGAAGCCCAGGACCTGGATGCGCCCGGCAAGGCGGAACTCGCCATTGTGGCAGCAGGTGCCAGGACCGACCTGGGGCAGCTGGACGCGGCGGTAGCCGAACTCGAGATCCCTCAGCTGGACATCAACCGGGCGTTCTCCTACAGCCCCCGGCTGTTCCGTGCGTACGCCGACGCCCTCGCCGGCGTGGACCGCGACGCTGAAGCCGAGAAGTGGCGGAAGCAGGCCGTGGTTGCCGAAAACGCGCTGGGCCAGGGCGTAGACGAAGAGCCCGACATCATTGACCTCGGCTGGGACGAGGAGGAGGAGGCAAAGGAGGAAGCTGAGCGCCGCCGCCTGCTCGACCGCGCATCACAGGCATCCGACGCTGCCCCCAAAGCCGCACCCAACGCCGGCGCCGCAGCCGCGCCCGCCCACGCTGCAGACCCGCAGGACGCCAGCATCGATGACCAGGAAGCGGACTACTTCGTTTCCGACGACGCCGAGTCGGACGAGGATTCGGTGGAACGGGACGAGCTGGAGTCCCCTGAAGCCCCGGAAAGCGGCGCTGCCGACGAACACGACTCCTCTGCGGAGTATCAGGACCAGCAGGACCGCCGGGAAGACTGACGAATGACCGACGTTCCCCTGATCTCCCTGTTCGATGCACTCCTGGCGGACCTGGACGGAGTGGTTTACGCCGGTCCGCACGCCATTCCGGGTGCCGTTGAATCGCTGAAGCAGCTCGCCGGCATTGGCGTAGGCCTGGGATACGTGACCAACAACGCGTCGCGCTCCCCGGGCCAGGTTGCCGCCCACCTCCGCGAGCTCGGGGCGCCCGCCGAAGACAACCAGGTGGTGAGCTCCTCACAGGCCGCCGCGGATCTGCTCGCGTCCCTGCTGGCACCCGGCTCCCGGATCCTCATCACGGGCAGCCCCGCCCTCGCCGCCGAGATCGAACTCGTTGGGCTGGTGCCCGTGTACAGCCAGGACGAGGGCCCGGTGGCGGTGGTCCAGGGCTTCAACCCCGAGATCGGGTGGAAAGACCTGGCCGAAGCCACGTACGTGGTCAACGCCGGAGCCCTGTGGGTGGCCACGAACACGGACATGTCCATACCGCAGGCCCGCGGCATCGCGCCCGGAAACGGAACGCTGGTCTCGGCCGTGGCAGCCGCAACAGGGCAGACACCCCGCGTGGCCGGCAAACCCGAGGCACCGCTCTTCCACTCCGCAGCCAAGCGTCTCGGGGCAGAACGCCCGCTGGTGGTGGGGGACCGGCTGGACACCGATATCCTCGGCGGAAACAACGCCGGCTTCGCCACCGTGGCGGTACTGACCGGCGTCGACACCCTCCAGACCATTCTGGCCGCCCGCGCCGCGGAACGCCCGGACTACATCATCAGCAACCTGGCGGACCTGCACCGGCCGTATCCGGAAATGACGCACCACGACGGCACGTATGCCTGTGGCGCGGCCACGGCGCGTGTGGCCAACGGTGCGGTGGGCATTATTGGCAGCCAAGACAGCCTGGACTCCTGGCGCGCCGCGTGCGCAGCATGGTGGGCGGCGACGCCGGACGCCTCCACCCCCCAGGCGCCCGAGCTGGTGTGGCTGGATCACTAGACTGGTGGAATGACTGAGCTGACCGAACCGGAATATGCAGCAGCCCAGCCATCCCCGGACTGGCCCGGCATCAGCGATGCGGGAGTGGCGGATCCCGTGGTGGCACAGGCGCTGGGCCGGCTGGAGGCACTGCCGCAGGTCCCGGTGTCCGACCATGAAAACGTCTACAACGAACTCCACGACGAACTGCTGGCCGCGCTTAACAGCGTTCCCGGCAACAGCGCGCCCATGAGTGTTGATCCGACGGACGGTGCCGCCTGATGCCTGTACGCCTCGACCAGGCTTTGGTGGCCCGCGGGCTTGCAAGGTCCCGGACACACGCAGCCGCCTTGATTGCCGAAGGCAAAGTCACCTCAGCAGGACAGGTCCTGGCCAAGGCGTCCCTCCAGGTGGACGAGGACAGGCCCCTGGACGTCGACCATGACGAGCGGGACACCTACGTCAGCCGGGCCGGACACAAACTTGCGGGCGCGCTTGACGCTTTTCCCGGCATCACACCGGACGGCAAAAGGTGCCTCGACGCCGGTGCCTCCACCGGCGGCTTCACCGACGTCCTGCTGCGGCGCGGTGCCGCACACGTGGTGGCGGTCGACGTCGGGCACGGCCAGCTGGTGCAGCGGCTGCGGGAAGATCCCCGCGTGGACGTCCACGAGGGATTGAACGTCCGGTACATGTCGCCCGCCGATATCGGGGGCACCGCGGAACTCACCGTGGCAGACCTGTCCTTCATCTCCCTCACCCTGGTGGTCCAGCCGCTGGCACTGTGCACCAAACCCGGCGGGGACCTGGTGCTGATGGTGAAGCCGCAGTTCGAGATCGGCAAGGACAGGCTGGGACGGACAGGAGTGGTCACTTCCGAGCGGGAACGCCGCCTCGCGGTGGAAAAAGTGGCCAGGGCAGCGCTCGACGCCGGGCTGGACTTGTGTGGCCTGGCGGTCAGTCCGCTGCCGGGCCAGGACGGAAACGTTGAATACTTCCTGTGGATAAAACGCAGGATCAGCCAAGACTTGCCTAAGATCGAAGAGCGGGAGGCAGCGGCTGCTGCCTTGCTCGGACGAATCTGGCCGAACCACTAGAGAGCGGAACCTGATGAGCAGGCGTGTACTGGTCCTCGCCCATACCGGCCGCGAGGACTCGCTGAAGGCCGCCTGGGAGGCGTGCGCCCTCCTGCACGCCTCGGGGATCGTGCCGGTCATGCAGGAATCCGAACTTGCAGACATGGAACGGTTCTTCGGACACCTGGCCCAGCCCGTGGAGGTCCTCCACGACCATGTCCAGCTTCCAGACGTTGAACTGGTGATGGTCCTGGGCGGCGACGGCACCATCCTGCGCGCCGCTGAACTGGTCCGGGAAGTGGACGTGCCGCTGCTGGGCGTCAACCTTGGCCATGTGGGCTTCCTGGCCGAAAGCGAGCGGGCGGACCTCGCCCAGACCGTCGAATGGATCGCCAGCCGCGAGTACACTGTGGAAGAGCGGATGACCATCGATGTCCAGGTATGGGTCCGCGGCCAGAAGATCTGGCACACCTGGGCGCTGAACGAAGCCGCCATCGAGAAAGCCAACCGCGAACGCATGCTCGAGGTTGTGACCGAAGTGGACGAGCGTCCCCTCACGTCCTTTGGCTGCGACGGCATCGTCCTGGCCACCCCCACCGGCTCCACGGCGTACGGCTTTTCGGCCGGCGGTCCCGTGGTCTGGCCCGAGGTGGAGGCACTGGTCATCGTTCCCATCAGTGCCCACGCGCTCTTCGCCAAGCCGCTGGTGGTCTCGCCCCGTTCCAGGCTGGCCGTGGAGGTCCTCGGTCGGACGGATGCCCAAGGCGTCCTGTGGTGTGATGGCAGGCGCTCCGTGGATTTGCCGCCGGGCGCCCGGGTGGAAGTCACAAAATCCGCCACCCCCGTGCGGCTGGCCCGCACCCACCAGACGCCGTTTTCGGCCCGTCTGGTCCGCAAGTTCGAGCTGCCGATCCACGGCTGGCGGGGACCGGTACCCAAGGCGGACGCCATCCACACCGGCCCCATACCCATCGTCCGGACACCGCGGCCCATGCCTCCGCTCCAGGTGCCCCAGTCGGACCAGCCGGGCGATGACAACGATCCCACCACCGCAAAGTGAAGCCATGCTTGAAGAACTGAGAATCCGCGATCTTGGCGTTATCACCGACGCAACGCTGCCGCTCGGGCCGGGCCTGAGCGTGGTGACCGGCGAGACCGGCGCCGGCAAGACCATGGTGGTCACCGCCGTCGGCCTGCTCCTGGGCGCGCGCTCGGATGCCGGAGCCGTCAGGAGCGGCGCGAAGAGCGCCACGGCCGAGGCAGTGCTGAAGCTCGACGCCGGCCATCCCGCGATTGCCAGGGCAGTGGAGGCAGGGGCGGATACGGAAGAGGTCGACGGCGGCGCGGAGCTGATCCTTGCCCGTCGCCTTGGCTCCGACGGCCGCAGCCGTGCCTTCCTGGGCGGCAGGGCCGCGCCGGTAGGCGTCCTGGCCGAAATCGGCGAGACCCTGGTGGTGGTCCACGGCCAGTCGGACCAGATCCGGCTCAAGGGAGCGGCCGCCCAGCGGGGCGCCCTGGACAAGTTCGCCGGTGAATCGCTGGCCGGTCCGCTGGCCGCCTACCAGGCCCTATACAATCACTGGAAGTCCAGCCAGGCCGAGCTGGACAGCCTCCGCAGCGCTGCGCGTGACAGGCTGCGTGAGGCCGAATCCCTGCAGAGCGCCCTCGCCGAAATCGATGAGGTTGATCCGCAGCCGGGGGAGGACGAAGTCCTCAAAGCCGAAGCGGTGAAGCTGGCCAACGTCGAGGAGCTTCGCATCGCCGCGAGCACAGCCCACCAGGCGCTCATCGCCGAGGACTTCGGTGAAGAGGGGGACGCCACCACCCTGGTTGACGCTGCCAAGCGGACGCTGGAGCATGTGGCCGAGCATGATGCCGAGCTGGGGTCTGCCGCCGCGCGCCTGGCCGAAGTGGGCTTCTTGCTGAACGACATCGCCACCGAGCTGGCCAGCTACCAGGCCGGGCTGGATACGGAAGGACCCGAACGGCTCGCGGAGATCGAGGACCGCCGGGCCGTGCTGGCCAAACTGGTCCGCAAATACGCTCCCACCATCGACGAGGTGTTGGTCTGGGCGGAGAACGCCCGCGTGCGCTTCGATGAACTGCAGGACGATTCCACCCGGATCGAAAAGCTGGACGCCGAAGTGGTCCAGGCGGAGGCCGACCTGACGAAGCAGGCTGCGGCCATCAGCAAGATCAGGGCCAAGGCCGCGAAGGACCTGTCAGCCCGGGTCAGCGCGGAGTTGAAGGCGCTGGCCATGGCTGATGCCACTTTGGTCATCAATCTCGAGCCCGGTGGCCAGCTGGGGCCGCACGGCGCGGACGAAATTAGCTTCCTGCTGCAGCCGCACTCCGGAGCCCCCGCCCGGCCCCTCGGCAAAGGCGCCTCCGGCGGTGAACTGTCCCGCGTCATGCTCGCCATCGAGGTGGTGCTGGCAGCCGTGGACCCGGTCCCGACGTTCGTCTTCGACGAGGTGGACGCCGGCGTGGGTGGCCGTGCCGCCGTCGAAATCGGCCGCAGGCTCGCCATGCTGGCCCGCCACGTCCAGGTGCTGGTAGTCACCCACCTGCCGCAGGTAGCCGCCTTCGCGGACCAGCACATCACCGTCACCAAGACCTCCGTCCGGGGAGCCGACGGCGGAACGGCCACCGGGTTCACGTCCAGTGATGTCCGCCTCCTCGACGGTCCCGAAAGGGTCCGCGAACTGGCCCGCATGCTGGCCGGACAGGAGGATTCAGAGTCGGCGCAGGCCCACGCCCGGGAGCTGCTGGACGACGCGAAACTGCTGCCCCAGCGGGCCTGAAAGCGGGCCCGGGCGGGTTCCGGCCGGGCTTTGTGTGCAGGCTGCCCCTTGAACGGCGGCCGGCACACGGGCAAACTTGGACGTTTGGGGAACACTGCCGGCGATCCGTGGAAGGCTCAAATGATGATAGGCTCGAATTCCGTGGTGCAGCGATCAAATTCCCGTGTAAATTCCCGGTTCCCGGGCTCATCCAAGACGACCAAACACATCTTCGTAACCGGTGGTGTGGCGTCCTCGCTCGGTAAGGGACTGACGGCATCAAGCCTCGGTCACCTGCTGCGCGCACGCGGCCTGTCTGTGACTATGCAGAAGCTCGATCCGTACCTGAACGTGGATCCGGGCACCATGAACCCCTTCCAGCACGGCGAGGTCTTCGTCACCGACGACGGTGCCGAGACGGACCTGGACATCGGACACTACGAGCGCTTCCTGGACGAAAACCTGGAAGGTTCAGCGAACGTGACCACGGGACAGGTGTACTCAACAGTCATCGCCAAGGAGCGCCGCGGCGAGTACCTCGGCGACACCGTCCAGGTCATCCCGCACATCACCGATGAGATCAAGCGCCGCATGCGCCTGCCGGCCGAGGGCAAGAACGCCCCGGACGTCATCATCACCGAAATCGGCGGCACCGTGGGCGACATCGAATCCCAGCCGTTCCTCGAATCGGCCCGCCAGGTGCGCCAGGACATTGGCCGCACCAACGTGTTTTTCCTCCACGTCTCCCTCGTCCCGTACATCGGGCCGTCCCAGGAGCTGAAGACCAAGCCCACCCAGCACTCCGTCGCAGCCCTGCGGTCCATCGGTATCCAGCCCGAGGCTATCGTTATCCGCTCGGACCGCGAAGTGCCCGAAGCCATGCGGGAAAAGATCGGCCGGATGTGCGACGTCGACATCGATGCCGTGGTGAACGCCGCCGATGCCCCCAGCATCTACGACATCCCCAAGACCCTCCACACGCAGGGCCTGGACTCGTACATCGTGCGTGCCCTGGACCTGCCCTTCAAGGACGTGGACTGGACCAGCTGGGACAAGCTGCTCGAAGCCGTACACAACCCCAAGCACGAGGTTGAGATCGCGCTGGTGGGCAAGTACATTGACCTGCCCGACGCCTACCTGTCCGTGACAGAGGCCCTGCGCGCCGGCGGCTTCGCCAACGACACCAAGGTCAAAATCCGCTGGGTCCCGTCTGACGAATGCGAAACCCTCGAAGGCGCCATCAAGGCGCTCGACGGCGTCGACGCCATCTGCGTTCCCGGCGGCTTCGGCATCCGCGGGCTTGAAGGCAAGCTCGGCGCCCTGAAGTTCGCCCGCGAAACCAAACTGCCGGTCCTGGGACTCTGCCTGGGCCTGCAGTGCATGGTCATCGAATACGCCCGCAACGTGGTGGGCCTCGAAGGCGCTTCGTCCAGCGAGTTCGAGCCCGACTCGAAGTACCCCGTCATTGCCACCATGGAAGAGCAGCTGGAGTTCGTCGAAGGCGGCGGCGACCTCGGCGGCACCATGCGCCTGGGCCTCTACGAAGCAAAGCTCGACGCCGGATCCGTCATCGCTGAAACGTACGGCAAGACCACCGTCAGCGAACGCCACCGCCACCGCTATGAGGTCAACAACAAGTACCGCGACCAGATCGCAGCCGAAGGCCTGGTCTTCTCCGGCACGTCCCCGGACGGCAAGCTCGTTGAATTCGTCGAACTGCCTGCGGACGTCCACCCGTACTATGTGGCCACCCAGGCGCACCCTGAGCTGAGCTCACGCCCCACCCGGCCGCACCCGCTGTTCGCCGGCCTGGTCAAGGCAGCCCTGAAGCACCAGGAGGGCCCCGACACGGCCGCCACCGCGGATGCCGGCGCTGCCGACGCCCTGCAGTCCGGTACGGTAGCCGCTAAGTAGTTCCAACAGAAAAAGGACGGCGCGATGCCCGGTACACCTGAAGCCACCCCTGCTGCGAAGCAGGTTTCGGATGCACCGAGCCCGCGCCGTCTTTTGTCTACGGAGAAGGTCTACGAAGGCCGGATCTGGGACGTGGTCAGCGACAGCTTCCAGCTGCAGGAGACCGGCGAGGCACTCACCCGCGACTACATCGACCATCCCGGTGCGGTGGCCGTCCTGCCCATGAACGCTGCCGGCGAGATCCTCCTTCTCAGGCAGTACCGCCATCCGGTGGGCATGGATCTCTGGGAGATTCCCGCCGGCCTGCTGGACGTTGAGGGTGAGGACTTCGTGGTGGGGGCCGCCCGCGAACTGGCCGAGGAAGCGGACCTCGCTGCGGGTACCTGGAATGTCCTGGCGGACTTTTTCAATTCCCCGGGCTCCTCCAGCGAGGCCATCAGGATCTACCTGGCCCGGGACCTCGCAGACATACCCCATCACGAACGCCACGAACGGACGGATGAGGAAGCCGAGATCGAATTCCACTGGATCAGCCTGGACGACGCCGTGGACTCCGTCCTGGCCGGCCGGCTCCACAACCCGTCCGCCGTCGTCGGAATCCTGGCCGCCGCTGCCGCACGCGCCAGCGGATTTGAGGGGCTCCGTCCCGCGGACGCACCCTGGCCTGCGCACCCCAGCCAGCGCTGATGGTGCCTCTCCCCTCCACAGAACTGGCCGCCGCAGGGCCGGCTGTCGCCAACGCAACCCCGGCTGTCGCCGAGGCAGCCCGGGCAGAGCCGGTCAAGGATGCCGCCGCCCCGCCCACCCCGCCCACGCCCATCGACCGCGGCATCACCGACTACCTGCAGCACATGGGAGTGGAGCGCGGCCTGGCGGCCAACACCCTCTCCGCCTACCGGCGGGATCTCACCCGGTATGCCCGGTACCTCTCCGCGGGCGGCTGCACGCGGCCGGAGGATATTACCCGCCACCACGTCACGGGATACGTCCGGGCGCTGGCTGACGGGTCCGACGGCGGTTCCACGCTGGGCGTCAGGTCCGCCGCCAGGACCGTGGTGGCCGTCCGCGGACTCCACAAGTTCTGGGCTTTGGAAGGCTTCACGCCCACGGACCCCGCCAGCGAAGTCCACCCGCCCATGCCCGGCAAACGGCTGCCGAAGGCCATCAGCGTGGACGAAGTCACGCGGATCCTCGAGGCGGCTGGTACGGACACGGCTACGGGGCTGCGCGACCGGGCCCTCCTGGAATTCCTGTACTCCACCGGAGCGAGGATCAGTGAAGCCGTGGGCCTGGACGTTGACGACATCTCATTGGATGCTGAGGCGTCCGGCCCGGCCATCGTGCGGCTCTTCGGCAAGGGTTCCAAAGAACGGCTGGTGCCCCTTGGCTCCTACGGTGCCAGGGCCCTGGAAGCGTATTTGGTGCGGGGCCGGCCCCTGCTGGCAGCCAAGGGAAAAGGCACGCCGGCGCTGTTCCTGAACGCCCGCGGCGGCCGGATCAGCCGGCAGAGCGCCTGGACCATCCTGAAGGCGGCGGCCGAAAAGGCGAACATCACCAAGGACGTTTCCCCCCACACCCTCCGGCACTCCTTTGCCACCCACCTGCTCGAAGGCGGAGCGGACGTCCGTGTGGTCCAGGAGTTGCTGGGCCACGCCTCGGTGACCACCACGCAGGTGTACACCCTGGTCACGGCCGATACCCTGCGGGAGATCTACGCCGCCGCGCATCCCCGGGCGCTGGGCTGAGCATGGCTGCCGCGGTTGCCCTGTGTTTCCTGCTCCGCGAGGTTGACGGCGTGCCCCAGGTGCTGCTGGGTCTGAAGAAGACGGGCTTTGGGCGCGGAAAGATCGTTGGCATCGGCGGCCACGTGGAACCGGGCGAGAGCGACGCGGAGGCCGCGATCCGCGAGGTGCGGGAGGAAGCTGACGTCGGGCTCCGCCATGAGGACCTTCGGGACGCTGGGGTCATCCGGTTCGTGTTCCCTGCCAAGCCGGAGTGGGACATGCGCACGCGGCTGTTCACAGCGCTGCGCTGGGACGGCGAGCCCACGGAAAGCGTTGAGATCGCCCCCGCCTGGTTTGATACCGCCACCCTGCCTGTGGAGCGGATGTGGCAGGATGCCGACCACTGGCTGCCGGTGGTGCTGGAAGGCGGGAAGGTCAACATCGTTGTGACCATGGACAACGACAACGAGGCCGTCGCCTCCTCCGAAAGCCTGCTTTTCTGAAACTTCGGGAAAACGACGGCGGCCCGGCCCCTCAAAGTGACCTGGCCGCCGTCGCGCCTTCAGGCCGTGGTGCCTTATCCGGCAGCAGCCCTAAGGCAGGTGCCGTTCCTCCGGGCCAACGTATTCGCTCAGCGGACGGATCAGCGAGTTCGAGTCCAACTGCTCCATGATGTGCGCTGTCCAGCCCGTGATCCGGCTGGCGACGAACAGGGGAGTGAACGTCTCGGTGTCGAAGCCCATCAGGTGGTAGGTGGGCCCTGCCGGGTAGTCGAGGTTGGGCTTGATGGCCTTGGCCTCGTCCATGGCAGTCTCGAGTCCCTGGTACAAGCCCAGGAGTTCCGGCCTGCCATAGTGCGCAATCATCTTGTCCAGGGCCGCCTTCATGGTGGGCACCCGGGAGTCGCCGTGCTTGTACACCCGGTGTCCGAACCCCATCACCTTCTTTTTGTTGGCCAGGGCGTCCTCCATCCAGGCCTTGGCGCGCGCTGCCGCTTCTTCCAGCGATTCCTCCGGCCGGATGCCGATCTCATCGAAGGTATGCATAACGGCCTCGTTCGCACCTCCATGCAGCGGGCCTTTCAGGGCCCCGATGGCTCCCGTGACCGCTGAATGCAGGTCCGAAAGAGTGGAGGTGATGACCCGCGCCGTGAAGGTCGAGGCGTTAAAACTGTGTTCGGCGTAAAGGATCATGGAAACGTTGAAGGCCTCCACCACTTCCGGCACCTGTTCCTCACCGAAGGCCATCCACAGGAAGTTGGCCGAGTAGCCCAGGTCGTCACGGGGCGCAATGGCGGTTTGCCCGTGCCTGCGCCGCTGGTCATAGGCCACCACGGCCGGCATCGCTGCGAACAGGTCCACGGCCTTTGCCATGTTGGCTTCCCGCGATGAGTCCTCCGCCAACGGATGCCTGGCACCCATGACGGAGGCTGCCGTCCGGCAGACATCCATCGGGTGGGCGCTGGTGGGCAGGGCATCGATTACCTGCTTGACCACCGGGTCCAGGGCCCGCCCGGCGCGTTCCCGCGCAGTGAATTCGGACAGCTGGTCCGCGGTGGGCAGCTCCCCGTTCCAGAGCAGATACGCGACTTCCTCAAAGCTGCACCGTGCCGCGAGCTCCTGGACCGGGTAGCCGCGGTACAGCAGCGAGTTGGTGTCCGGGTTGACCTTCGAGACGGACGTGTAGTCCACTACGACGCCGGCGAGACCTTTTTTAATGTCCTGTTCAGCCATGCTGAAACTCCCTTGTTCCTGTCGCCTTTCGGATGCCGGCCGCGGCCGGCGGTGGTCCTTTAGTGCTTTCCGGGGACCTGGAAATTGAAGACCCCGGTGTCAAAACGGTTGTAGGCCTCGTAGTCCACGAGTTCGTACAGCCGCGCACGGGTCAGCATGCTGCCAACCTGCGCCTCCTGCGTTCCCTCAGCCTTGATCGAGTCCAGCGTACGCTCAGCAGCGCCCATGGCACTACGGAGCAGGGTGACCGGATAAATCACCATGTTCACGCCCACGGCTGCCAGCTGGTCCACCGAGAAGAGGTCGCTCTTTCCGAACTCCGTCATGTTGGCCAGGATGGGCACGTCCACGGCATCGCGGATGGCCTGGAACTCGTCCAGGGTGGCCATTGCTTCGGGGAAAATCGCGTCGGCGCCGGCGTCCACGAGTGCTTTCGCCCGGTCCTGTGCCGCCGCCAGTCCATCCGTGGCACGGATGTCGGTGCGGGCCATGATCAGGAAGTTGGGGTCACGGCGGGCGTCCGCGGCAGCGCGGATGCGTTTGGTGGCGGTGTCCAGGTCCACGACGTTCTTGCCGTCGAGGTGGCCGCAGCGCTTGGGGTTGAACTGGTCCTCGATGTGCAGTCCGGCGAGGCCGGCGTTCTCAAGTTCCTGCACGGTGCGGGCAACGTTCATGGGTTCGCCGAAGCCGGTGTCCGCATCCACGATGGCGGGAAGGTCCGTCATGCGGGCGATCTGGCCCGCGCGGGTGGCCACTTCCGTAAGGGTGGTCAGTCCGATGTCCGGCAGCCCGAGGTCGTTGGCCAGCACTGCACCGGAGATGTAAACCCCGGCGAAGCCCTTTTCCTCGATCAGCCGGGCGGAGAGGGGGTTGAACGCGCCGGGGAACTGCTGGATGGTTCCGGAGGCCAGGAGCTCCCGGAACCGGATCCGTTTCTGCTCCGGTGTGGTCCTGGAATACAGCATCAGAACAGTCCCTTGGGTGCGGCGGCGAAGTCGATAACGCCGGGGGCGGCGGTGATGTTCAGCTGGTCCAACTCACCGGCGGCGAGTTCCGGCAGGCGTTCGACGGCGGCGAGGAACCTTTCAATCTCGGCTTCCTCCACGAGCCCGGCGGCGAGGGTGCGGAACTTGTTAATGTACTGCTCGCGGCCAAAGGGCCTGGCGCCGAGGGGGTGGGCGTCGGCAACCGCGATGCTGTCCTTGATGACCGTGCCGTTCGCCAGGGCGATCTCCACGGAGCCGCCGAAGGCCTTCTCGGCAATGTCCAGGGAGTGGTAGCGGCGGGTCCACTCGGGGTCTTCCTCGGTGCTGACCTTCTGCCACAGGTCCACCGTGTCCGGCCGTCCGGCGCGTTCGGGGGAGTAGGAGTCCACGTGGTGCCAGGCGCCGTCCTGCAGGGCCACCGTGAAGATGTAGGGAATGGAGTGGTCCAGCGTTTCCCTTGATGCGGTGGGTGAGTACTTCTGGGGATCGTTGGCGCCGGAGCCAATGACATAGTGCGTGTGGTGGCTCGTCTTGATGAGCACGGACTTTACGTTGGCGGGGTCCGTGGCTTCGGGGTGTTCGCGGTTCAGTTTCCGGGCCAGGTCGATCCAGGCCTGAGCCTGGTACTCGGCAGAGTGTTCCTTAGTGTAGGTGTCCAGGATGGCGCGCTTTGCTTCCCCGGCCTCCGGCAGCGGCACCATGTAGGAGGCATCCGGGCCGTCCAGCATCCAGGCGATGACCCCGTCTTCACCTTCGTAGATGGGCACAGGGGAGGTCTGCCCGCGCATGGCACGGTCTGCGGCCTCGACGGCCATCTTTCCGGCGAACGCCGGGGCGTGAGCCTTCCAGGTGGAGATCTCGCCCTTGCGGGACTGCCTGGTTGCTGTGGTGGTGTGCAGGGCCTGGCCGACGGACTGGAAGATGGTCTCGACGTCCAGCCCCAGCAGGGTGCCGATGCCGGCGGCTGCCGACGGGCCAAGGTGCGCCACATGGTCGATCTTGTGCTTGTGCAGGCAGATTGCCTTGACCAGGTTCACCTGGATTTCGTACCCGGTGGTGATGCCGCGGATGAGGTCCTGTCCGCTGGAACCGGTGTGCTGGGCAACGGCCAGGACCGGCGGGATGTTGTCGCCGGGATGTGAGTAGTCAGCGGCCAGGAAGGTGTCGTGGTAATCCAGTTCCCGCACGGCAACCCCGTTGGCCCAGGCGGCCCATTCCGGTGATACGCGCTCGCCGATACCGAAGACTTTGGCGCCCTGGCCGCCGGTGCTGGGGCCGTGGGCCAGGGCCTGGGCCCGGGCAGCCACAATCGGCCCGCGGTTCAAGGAGGCTATGGCCACCGAGGCGTTGTCGATGACCCGGTTGATCACCATGTCGGCCACCTCGGGCGTTACCGCGACGGGGTCGGTGGCAACCTTGGCGATCTTGTAGGCGAGCTGTTCCTCGCGGGGCAGGTTTTCCTCGCTCCTGTAAACCCGGACGTGGTGTTCCTTAACCATGGTGCTCCTTGTGGTGGGGTGTGTGCGTGTTCTTGACGTGCGAAAGGCTTCGGTGCAGGTGGAGGATGGTGGCGGCTTCGGCGAGCCTGGGGTTGCGGGCGGCGATCGCTTCGGCGATGGCTGCGTGCTCTGCTGCTGCGGCCGTGAGCCGCTGCGCATCGTCGGCTGCCAGGCGCCGCACGCGCACCAGGTGCACCCGCAGGCCGCGCATGGCCTGCGCCAGGTAGGAATTGGAGACGGCGGCATCGATGGCGGCGTCGAGGCGCCCGGCAAGATCGTAGTAGGCGTGCCGGCCGGGGTCGCTGCCGTCAATGAGGGCCGGGGCTTCGAGGAGCTCCTTGTGGAGCTGGAGGAAAACGCCGGGATCAGCGCGTTCGGCTGCCAGCGCTGCGGCTTTGCTTTCGAGGGTTTCGCGGAGCTCGAAGAGTTCGTCGATGTCATCGAGCGAAACGTCGGTGACGACGACGCCGCGGCTGCCGGCCGTCGTCGTCAGCCCTTCGGCGGTAAGCCGGCTCAGCGCCTCCCGCAGTGGAGTGCGTGAGACGCCAAGGCGTTCGGACTGTTCCACTTCAGCAAGCACCGTGCCCGGAAGGAGGCGCCATTCGGTGATGTCGTCGCGTAGGGCGGCGTAGGCCCTGTCACTGGCGCGCATCGATGCCTCCTTCGGTAATGGACCCCCTCAGTGTATACAGAAGGCCTCATTATGCCAACCAAGAGCTGTTCAATGCCGGATTTGCCGCATTTATGTATACAAGGCCCTTGTTTCACCGTCGGACTCCCGGCTACCATGGCCGCTACACAACGTCGTGGATGGGAAGCACTTTCATGGTCACCAGCAGCTATCGGGAAACGTATGAAGCAAGCCTTGGGAAACCCGGGGAGTTTTGGCTCAAGGCAGCCGCAAGGGTGTCCTGGTCGGTCCCGCCCCGGCACGCGCTGGACGCAAGCCGGGCTCCGCTTTACACCTGGTTTCCGGACGGGGTCCTCAACACCTCCTACAACGCCCTGGACCGCCACGTGGAAGCCGGCCGGGGGGACCAGGACGCGCTGATCTACGATTCCGCCATGCTCGGCACCCGCCAGCGCTTCACCTACACGGAACTCACCCGGCTGGTGGCACGCTTTGCCGGCGCCCTCCGCAACCGCGGGGTGGGCAAGGGGGACCGCGTCGTGATCTACATGCCGATGATTCCCGAGGCCGCCATCGCCATGCTGGCAACAGCGCGCCTCGGAGCCGTCCATTCGGTGGTCTTCGGCGGGTTTGCCCCGAAAGAACTCGCGGCACGCATCCGCGACGCCGCTCCCGCCGTGGTGGTCACCGCCTCCGGGGGGATCGAGCCCACCCGCCGGATTGAATACCTCCCCGCCGTCGAGGAAGCCCTCCAGCTGGCGGGAGTGCCGGACCTCCCCGTGATCGTCCGGGCCCGGGAGGGCTTCGCAGCCACGGCGGCAGACCATGGCTGGCAGGACTGGGACTCGGAAATGGCCGCTGCGGAACCTGCCGCACCCGTGGACGTCGCGGCCACGGACCCGCTGTACATCCTCTACACCTCAGGCACCACCGGGACGCCCAAAGGCGTGGTGCGGGACAACGGAGGCCACGCCGTCGCGCTCGCCTGGACCATGGACAACATCTACGGCGCCGGTCCGGGGGACGTTATGTGGACCGCGTCGGATGTCGGCTGGGTGGTGGGGCACTCCTACATCGTCTATGGCCCGCTGCTTGCCGGTGCCACCACGGTCCTCTATGAGGGCAAGCCGGTTGGAACGCCTGATGCCGGCGCGTTTTGGCGCGTGATCCAGGAACACGGAGTCAACGTCCTCTTCACCGCCCCCACGGCGCTGCGGGCCATCCGGAAGGCCGACCCTGAGGCAGCCCTGCTGCGGAACTATGACGTCTCCAGCCTGCGCACGCTCTTCACGGCGGGGGAGCGGCTGGACACGGACACCTTCCATTGGGCCTCCCGGTCGGTTGGCGTTCCTGTGGTGGACCACTGGTGGCAGACGGAGACGGGCTGGGCCATCTGCGCCAATCCCCGCGGACTGGAAGAACTGCCCATCAAGGCAGGTTCGCCCAGCGTGCCCATGCCGGGATTCAGGCTCAGCATCGTGGACGGCCTGGGCGTGGAAGTGGCCCCCGGCGCGGAAGGGAACATCGTGCTCGGGTTGCCGCTGCCGCCCGGGACCCTGGCCACGCTCTGGGGCGACGACGAACGGTATATCTCCTCCTACCTGCAGGCTTTTGAGGGGTGCTACGCCACCGGCGACTCCGGCTACCGGGATGCGGACGGCTATGTGTTCGTGATGGGGCGGACCGATGACATCATCAATGTTGCCGGGCACCGGCTGTCAACGGGCGCCATGGAACAGGTCATCGGGCAGCATCCGGCCGTCGCCGAGTGCGCGGTGATCGGCCTGGCCGACTCCCTGAAGGGCCAGCGGCCCAGCGGCTACGTTGTGCTCAAGTCCGGGGTCGAGGTGTCCGGGGAGATCCTGGCCAGGGACCTGGTGGCGATGGTCCGGCGGGACATCGGCGCTGTTGCGGACTTCAAGCACGTGACGGTTGTGGATGCCCTGCCCAAGACCCGCTCCGGGAAGATCCTCCGCAAGACCATGCGGCAGATTGCCGACGGCGAGGAGTATACGGTGCCGTCCACGATCGAGGACGCCGGGGTGATTGACCAGCTGATCGGGAGCCTCCGTCGCGGCGGCAGCGGAAACTAGCAGCGGAGGCTACCAGCGGCTGGAGTCAGCAGCTGGGTCAGCGCCCGCTCCAGCGGTATTCGTTTTCCGGCCGGCCCGGTGTTCCGTAGCGGGCAGTCCTGGAGACCGTGCCGGCGTCCGCCAGGTACTCGAGGTAGCGGCGGGCGGTGACGCGGGACATGCCGAGGGCGTCCATGACTTCCGCGGCGGATACGGCGTCACTTTGTTGCCTGACGAACTCCTGCACCGAGCCCAGCGTGGAAGCGGAGAGGCCTTTGGGTAGAGGCAGCTCTGACGGCGCCCGCAGGCTTGCGAAGGCCTGGTCCACTTCGCTTTGGGATGCTCCGGCCTTTCCGGAGCCGGCGTGCGGGCCTGCGAGCTGCTGCCGGAACTGCCGGTAGCTTTCCAGCTTGTCCGCGAACGTGGCGAACGTAAACGGCTTGATCAGGTACTGCACCACCCCGATGGCTACGGCGCTCCGCACGATGGCCAGCTCCCGGACGGCGGTGATGGCAATGATGTCCGCCAGGATGCCCGCCGCCCGCATCCGCCGGGCGATGTCCAGGCCGTGGAGGTCCGGCAGGTTCATGTCCAGGAGGACCAGCTCCACCGGGTTGCCCGCCGCCGAGAGCTCACCGAGCAGCCGAAGGGCGGACTGGCCGTCGGGCGCGCTTCCGGCCAGCTCAAAGCCCGGCAGCCGCCCGATATAGGCTGCGTGTGCCGCCGATGCGATGGCCTCGTCCTCAACGACGAGGACCCGGATGTTGCTCACGGTGTGTGCTCCTTTTGGGGGGACTCTGCTGCGGGAAGGAATACTTCGAATTTCGCTCCGCGCCGTCCGTTAATGGTCAGGGTACCGCCCAGCCGCTGCACTGCCTGCCGGACCAGGGCCAGCCCGATGCCCCGGCCGCCGGGCCCGGAAGGCTTGGTGCTGAAGCCGTGGCGGAAGATGTTGTCCGCGGCCTGCGCGTCCAGGGCGGCGCCGGAATCGTGGACGGCGATGTCCAGCCCCTCCTCATCCGACTCCACCGTCAGCTCCACGCGCCGGGGCGGGGGAGCGTCCGCTGCCGCGTCGATGGCGTTATCCAGGAGGTTTCCCAGGATTGTCACCAGGTCCTGCACAGCCACTCCCGCCACCGTACCGGAACCCAGCGTGGCAACATCAAGCTGGACCCCGCGTTCGTGGGCTTCCGCCACCTTGCCCATGACGAGTGCACCCAGGACAGGTTCATCAACGGAGCTGACCATGTCATCCGTCAGTTGCTGGCTCAGCTCCAGGTCCCGGGTGGCGAAATCCAGGGCTTCCTGCGTCCGGCCCAGCTCCAGAAGCGAGACCATGGTGTGGAGCCGGTTGGCGTGTTCATGGGTCTGGGCGCGCAGGGCGCCGGAAAGGGTCCGCATGGTTTCCAGTTCGGTGCCCAGTGCTTCAATTTCGGTACGGTCCCGCAGGGTTGCCACAGTACCGTACACGGGTGCCCTGCCCCGGGTTCCCGGGGAGCCCGGCGCCCTGGCCGGTCCCTGGTTGACCACCAGCACCCGGGAACCGGTAAGGATGATCTCGTCATTGGCCGGCCGGCCGGACTCGAAGAGGTCCCGGAGCTCCTCCTCGAGCGGCAGTTCCGCCAGCGACGGCGGCCGGGTGGGGTCCTTGCTCCCGGCACCTTCGAGGCCCAGCAGTTCCGCCGCCTGGTCGTTGTACATCACCACGCGGCCCTTCGTATCAATCAGGATCAGGCCTTCGCGCACCGAGTGCAGGACGGATTCGTAGTAGGCGAACAGCTGCGAGAGCTGCTCAGGACCCCACCCCCGGGTCACCCGGCGAAGGTACCGGCCAAGGAACCAGGACGCCAGCGAACCTCCCACCAGCAGGGCAAGGCCAATCAACAGCAGGGCCGGCAGGCGTCCGGCGAAGGCGACGTCCACCGTGCGGACCGTAACGCCCACCGCCACCAGCGCCTTCACCTCGCCCGCCTGGTCCTTGACCGGAACAATGGTCCGCACCGACGGGCCCAGCGTCCCCGCCGTCACTTCGGTGAGCTGCCCGCCCTGCAGTGCAGCGTCGATGGAGCCGATATACGGCCGGCCGATCTCCTCGACCCGGGGATGCGTCCACCGGGTGCGGTCGGTGGCCATGATGGTGACGAAGTCGACGTCGGCCTCCGCCATAACGTCCCTGGCATAGGGCTGCAGCGACGCGGTCGGGTCCGGGCTGGAGGCCGCCGCCAGCACCAGCGGGCTGGCAGCAATGGCAGCGGCTATTCCGGCCATCCGGTGGCCGGCCTCGTCGTAGGTGCGGTCACGGGCATCAACAAACGTGGCCGAACCGACGACGGCGATAAACACCACCACAATCAGCAGGTTTGCCACGAAGAGCCTGCGGGCGATACTCCAGGGGTGGATCACGTGTACCTCCCGACGCCGTTTCCGGACGCCATCCTTAGAAAGCATGTGTGCCGCGACCAATATGAACGCAACGGTGAGCTGGATCACGGCGTACCCAATGATGGATATCACACCGGAGGACGCGCAGAGCCCAGAGAATGCGCCGCAGCGTCTATCAGATTATCCATATAAGGAGACACATCATGGCTTCTCAACGAGGAGAGTCGCTTGACACCGTGAAGACGCGGCGCAAGGGCATCGACAAATCGCATTACCTCTACATTGCGGTCATCGCCGCCGTCATCCTCGGCGCCGTCGTGGGCCTGATGTTCCCCGAGGTCGGCAAGTCCATGAAGCCGCTGGGTGACGGGTTCATCAAGCTGATCAAGATGATGATTGCGCCCATCATCTTCTGCACCATCGTCCTGGGCATCGGCTCCATCGCAAAGGCCGCCACAGTGGGCAAGGTCGGTGGCCTGGCACTGGGATACTTCGTGCTCATGTCTACCTTCGCGCTCGCCATCGGCCTGGTTGTTGGCAACCTGATCCACCCGGGCGAGGGCCTGAAGCTGGCGCCATACGATCCTTCCAAGAAGGCAGAAGTCGACAGCACCGTAGCCTTCCTCCTGGGGATCATCCCGGGCGACATTCCGGTCCTTCCGACGCTCTTTGCCGCGCTCCTTGTAGGTTTCGCCCTGCAGAAGATGGGCCCGCAGGGTGCGCCGGTACTCAAGGCCATCGGCCACGGCCAGGCCGTCGTCTTCCGCATCCTCATCATGATCATGTGGCTGGCTCCCGTGGGCGCCTTCGGTGCCATCGCCGCCGTTGTCGGAGCCACCGGCGTCCAGGCCATCGTCAGCATGTTCACCCTGATGGCCGCCTTCTACATCACCTGCGCACTGTTCATCGTCATCATCCTGGGCGGTCTGCTGAAGGTTGTGTCCGGAGTCAACATCTTCAAGCTCATGAAGTACCTGGGCCGTGAATACCTGCTGATCTTCTCCACGTCCTCTTCCGAAGCTGCCCTGCCCCGCCTGATCGCAAAGATGGAGCACCTCGGCGTCTCCAAGCCGGTGGTTGGCGTTACCGTTCCCACGGGCTACTCCTTCAACCTGGACGGCACCGCCATCTACCTGACCATGGCTTCCCTCTTCGTGGCCAACGCCATGGGAACCCCGCTGGATCTGGGAGCCCAGGTTTCGCTGCTGATCTTCATGATCATCGCTTCCAAGGGTGCCGCCGGTGTCACCGGCGCCGGCCTGGCCACCCTTGCTGCAGGCCTGCAGGCACACAAGCCGGAACTGCTGGGCGGCGTGGGCATGATCGTTGGAATCGACAGGTTCATGTCCGAGGCACGCGCCCTGACCAACTTCACCGGCAACGCCGTAGCCACCGTCCTGATCGGCACCTGGATGAAGGAGATCGAACGGGGCCAGGTTGACCAGGTACTCTCCGGCGAACTGCCCTTCGACGAGCAGACCATGATTGCCAGCCACGCCGGCCACGCGGCGCCGGCAGCCACGGAAACCGAGGAGCGGCGCGTTCCGGCTGGCGTTTAGGCACCACGCCAGGCGCCCGCCACGCACAAACAGTTTTCACGCAGCAGCCCCCGCAGCACTGGCCGCGGGGGCTGCTGCGTGGCCCCTGCAAAACCAACCTTCGACCTCAGCTAGAGGGTCAAGGCTCAACATGGGCGGAAAGTCAAGTTCCGCCGAATACCGTGTCGGCCGCTGTAACCTTGGGAAGAAGAAGGAACGGCGCTGGCAACCAGCGGCAGGAAATCACCGTCATCGAAAGTGTGGATAGATACGTGAGCAGCGAACAGGGTTCGGCAACTCTGGAGGGCACGGAATTTGACCTGGACAACGCGGTGATGGGCCCCACGGGACGCCCATACCGGGAGTTCCCGGAACCGGCACCGCTGTCCTCCCACGGTCCGGCGCGTGTGATCGCCATGGTGAACCAAAAAGGCGGCGTCGGCAAGACCACCTCCACCATCAACCTCGCGGCAGCGCTGGCGGAGTATGGCCGCCGGGTGCTCCTGGTCGATTTCGATCCCCAGGGTGCGCTGTCGGCAGGGCTCGGCGTGAACCCCCACGAGCTGGACCTTACGGTCTACAACGTCCTGATGGACCGCAAGGTCAATATCCGTGACGCCATCCACCAGACCGGCGTCGAGAACGTCGACCTGCTGCCGGCCAACATCGACCTCTCAGCGGCCGAAGTCCAGCTCGTCAACGAGGTTGCACGCGAGCAGGTCCTGGACCGGGCCCTGAAGAAGGTGGAGGACGATTACGACGTCGTCCTCATCGACTGCCAGCCCTCCCTGGGCCTGCTGACGGTCAACGCCCTCACCGCGGCACACGGCGTCATCATCCCGCTGATCTGCGAGTTCTTCGCCCTTCGTGCGGTGGCCCTGCTGGTGGAAACCATCGACAAGGTGCAGGACCGCCTCAACCCGCGCCTGCAGGTGGACGGGGTGCTCGCCACAATGTACGACGCCCGGACCCTCCACAGCCGTGAAGTCATCACCCGGCTGGTGGAAGCCTTCGGGGACAAGGTGTTCGAGACCGTCATCAAGCGTTCCATTAAGTTCGCCGACGCCACGGTGGCGGCGGAGCCGATCACCAGCTACGCCGGCAACCACATCGGTGCGGACGCCTACCGGCGCCTGGCCAAAGAACTGATTTCGCGCGGCGGCGCACCCTAGCCAGGACGTGGCCGAATCCAAGCCCGGCTTCGAGGTGCGGCTGGCCAACTTCACGGGTCCCTTCGACCTCCTGCTGGGACTGATCGCCAAGCACCAGCTGGACATCACCGAGGTGGCCCTCGCCACGGTGACAGACGAATTCATCAAGTACATCCGCAACCTGCAGAAACTGGGCGGGGAGTGGGCGCTGGATGAAGCCAGCGAGTTCCTGGTGATTGCCGCGACGCTCCTGGACATCAAAGCTGCCAGGCTCCTTCCCGCCGGTGACGTGGAAGACGACGAGGACATGGCACTGCTCGAGGCCCGGGACCTGCTCTTCGCCAGGCTCCTGCAGTACAAGGCCTTCAAGCATGTGGCCGGTCTCCTGGGTGACACACTGCACCAGGAAGCCATGCGCTTTCCCCGGCAGGTTGCCCTGGAGGAGCATTTCGCGGCCATGCTCCCGGAACTCGTGTGGAAGCACACCCCGGAACAGTTTGCCGCGCTGGCGGAAACTGCGTTGCGGCCCAAGGCGCCGAAGCCCACCGAAGTGGGGCTGGCCCATCTCCATGGCGGCAATGTCAGCGTCAAGGAGCAGGCGGAAATCGTTGGGCTGCGGCTCCAGCGGGAATCGCCGCTCACGTTCCGGGCCATCATCGCCGACGCCGAGTCCACCCTTGTGGTGGTTGCGCGGTTCCTGGCGCTGCTGGAGCTGTTCCGGGACAAAGCGGTGTCCTTCGACCAGGTGTCGCCGCTGGCGGACCTTGCCGTCCACTGGACCGCCGGCAGCCGGCAGTGGTCCGCAGACAACCTAAGTGAAGAGTTCGAGGAGCAGCTGTGACCAAGGAAGCCACGGAAGACACGCAACCGGGGGAGGAGGACCTCGAAAACCTCCCGGGCGGGGCCAAGGCTGCCGTTGAGGCTGTGCTGATGGTCATCGACCAGCCGGCCACAGAGGAGGAGCTGGCAGCCGGCCTTGGCCTGACCGTGGACAAGGTCAGCGCGCTGCTGGCCGAACTGCAGCGCGAGTATAGCGGCTATACTGTTAAAGCCCCGGATATGGATCAAGCCAGCCACGTTGGTTTCGGCTCCAGCCCCCGGGGTTTTGAATTGCGGAACATCGCCGGTGGCTGGCGGATCTACTCCCGCACGGACTTCGCCGACATAGTGGGCAAGTATGTGCTGGAGGGCCAGACAGCCAGGCTTACCCAGGCAGCCCTGGAAACGCTCGCGGTCATCGCGTACCGGCAGCCCGTCTCCAGGGCCAGGGTTTCCGCAATTCGAGGCGTCAATGTTGACTCTGTGGTGCGGACCCTCGCCCAGCGCGGGTTGATCGAGGATTCGGGAACGGATCCGGAATCCGGGGCCATGCTGTACCGGACCACATCGTATTTCCTGGAACGGATGGGCATCGGTTCTGTGGCCGAGCTGCCGCAGTTGTCTCCCCATCTTCCGGGCCTGGACGGCATCGCGGAGTACTACGACGCTGAAGGGATCTAGGCAGTTTCGAGCTGCCTGGGCAAGGACATTTATCAGGGCAGATTATTTCTGCACGGCTGGTTAGGGTTGTCTCTGGACACCTTTCCGGCCAAACAATTGAAGGACGGGTCATGACACAGGCGGGACGCCAGGGTTCACCACGTAACGGTTCGGGACGCAACGGTTCGGAACGAAAGACAACACAGCACAACACCTCCCAGGGTGGCAAGTCAGCGGGCGGGTTCCGCGGCGGAGCCCCGAAGCGGGGCGGCGGGTTCGGCAGCGACCGCCCGCAGCGCGCACCCAAGCCGCGCGAGGAACGCTTCATCGATCCGGATCTGGCGTCGGACGGCCCCCAGCAGGGCCGCGGCGCCGCAGATCCGAAGGCCGCCAGGCCTTCCTCGCGGAAGCCTGCAGCGCGTAAGCCCGGAGCCAAGAAGGCGCCGGGCACCCCAGGCGCCCTCAAGCCGAAGCCGCGCACCGGCGCACCCGGTGCCGCAGCCTCCCGTGCGTTCGGAAGCGAACGCTTCGGCCAGAACCTGGGGCCAGTGCGCAGGCCGTCACGGAAGAAGGGCCCGCGCGGCGACGTTCCCCAGTCGGAACTGCACGACGCCGACGGCGTCCGCCTGCAGAAGGTCATGGCCTCGGCCGGCGTAGCCTCCCGCCGCGTCTGCGAGGAGATGATTGCCGAGGGCCGGGTGGAAGTGGACGGACAGGTCGTCACCGAGCTCGGTGTCCGGGTTGATCCCAAGACCTCCGTCATCCACGTGGATGGCCTGCGCATCCAGCTGGATGAGAACCTCGTCTACATGGTCTTCAACAAGCCGAAGGGCGTTGTCTCCACCATGGAGGACCCCGAAGGCCGTCCGTGCATCAGCGACTTCCTCAAGAGCAACAAGAACACCGGCGAACGGATGTTCCATGTGGGGCGCCTCGACGTCGCCACCGAGGGGCTGCTCCTGCTGACAAACGACGGCGAGCTGGCCAACCGCCTGACGCATCCCTCCTATGAAGTGCCCAAGACGTACCTGGTGCAGGTCCGCGGTCCCTTCCCCCAGGGTATCGGCGCGCAGCTCAAGGAAGGCGTGGAACTGGAGGACGGTTTTGCGTCAGTGGATTCCTTCCGGCTCGTTGACTCAACCCCCGGTCACGTGTTGATCGAAGTGGTGCTGCACTCGGGAAAGAACCGTATTGTCCGCCGCCTGTTCGACGCCGTCGGCTTCCCGGTCCTGCGGCTGGTCCGCGTCAAGGTGGGCCCCATCGGCCTGGGTGACCAGCGCCAGGGCAGCATCCGCAACCTCGGCAAGCAGGAAGTCGGGCATCTGCTGGCATCCGTAGGGCTCTGAGGCATGTCCGCCTTCCATAGCCAGGGCCGCGGGCACCTGGATGGTCCGGTGGTGGTCCTCGGGACCGGACTGCTTGGCGCCAGCATTGGACTGGGCCTGCGCGGACGGGGCGTTCCGGTGTTCCTGTCCGACCCCTCGCCCACGAACCAGGCGGTGGCCGTGGACATCGGTGCGGGCCGGCCGCTGCCGGAACTGGGCAGCGATGTTCCGCAGCTGGTGGTGATTGCTGCGCCGCCGGACGTGACGGCCGACGTCGTGGAAAAAGCCCTTTCGGATTTTCCCGGCTCTGTTGTGGTGGATATTGCCAGCGTCAAGGCGGGCATCCTGGACAGCCTGCGGCGCCGCGGCGTCGACCTGTCCCGGTACGTCGGCACCCACCCCATGGCCGGGCGGGAAAAGTCAGGCCCGGTGGCTGCCCGGGGCGAGCTGTTCACTTCGATGCCGTGGGTGGTGTGCCCCTCAGGGGAAACCTCTGGCGCCGCCCTCCAGACGGCCCGTTCCCTGGCCTCGGACCTGGGCGCAGTTGTATCCCAGTTCACGGCCGAGGAGCACGATGAAGCTGTTGCCCTGGTGTCCCACTTGCCCCAGGTAATGTCCTCGCTGCTGGCGAGCCGGCTCCAGGGTACGCCGCTGCATGCTCTGTCCCTGGCCGGCAACGGGCTGCGGGACGTCACGCGGATAGCGGCGAGTGACCCGTCCCTGTGGGTCCAGATCCTCGGCGGCAACGCTGCGAAAGTCGTGGAAATCCTCTACGGCGTCCGGGATGACCTCAACCGCCTGATCGGAACGCTCGAGGATCCCACGGCTCCGGGCGCACGCCTGGACCTCGCGCAGCTCATGAGTGAAGGCAACGCCGGCCAGGCACGTATTCCGGGCAAGCACGGCGGGCCGCCGCAGGCGTATTCCTGGCTGACCGTCCTGGTGGACGACAAGCCCGGACAGATCGCCCGGCTCCTCACGGAAATCGGCGAGATCGGCGTCAACCTCGAGGACCTCCGCCTGGACCACTCGTCCGGGCAAAACGTAGGTATGGTGGAAATCTCCGTGTTGCCGAACAAGCATGACCACCTGATCGAAGCACTCAACGACCGCGGATGGCGGGTACTCCAGTAATGACACAGGAACTTCTCGATACCATGCCTGCGCTGCGCATCGGCCGGCCGCTGGTGGTGGCCATTGACGGCCCGTCCGGCTCCGGCAAGTCCAGCGTCAGCAAGGAAGTGGCCCGCAGGCTCAGGCTGGCGTACCTGGACACCGGCGCGATGTACCGAGCCCTCACATGGTTCTGCGTCAACGAGGGCATCGACCTTGACGACGCCGCAGCAGTGGAACAGGCCGCACGCGACCTGGTCCTGGAACTGAGCACCAGCCCGCTGGAGGAGTACGTTCGGGTGGACGGTGTTGACGTGACCGACGCCATCCGCGAGCCGGCCATTTCCTCCGCCGTCAGCGCCGTAGCCACCACCCTGGGGGCCCGGACTGAGCTGATCCGCCGGCAGCGGGAACTGATCGAAAAGCACCACCGCCGCATGGTGGTGGAGGGCAGGGACATCACTACCGTCGTCGCGCCCGGGGCGGAAGTCCGGATGCTGCTGACTGCCAGCGAGGAAGCGCGGCTGCGCCGGCGTGGAATCCAGCTGGGCGGCACCCAGAACGCCGAGCAGTTGGCGGCCCAGGTGACCCACCGTGATGCAAAGGACTCCTCCGTGGTGAACTTCACCAAAGCCGCCTCCGGTGTAGTGACGCTGGATTCGTCGGACCTCGACTTCGACCAGACCGTGGCCGCTGCCCTGGTGATCGTCACAAAGGTCCTCAACCGTGACTGAACGCGCCGCCACCACCTCCCGGCCGGGTGTTCCCTCGGGCCTGACCATGGCGTGGAGCAGGCCGGTGGGCTGGATCCTCGACCACGTGGTGTACCGGACAACCGTCACCGGCAAGGAAAATGTGCCTACCGGCGGACCCGTGATCTTTGCGGGCAACCACATCAGCTTCCTGGACGGGCCGGTCATGTTCGGCGCCTCACCACGCCCCATGCACATCCTGGTCAAGCAGGAGATGTTCAAGGGCTTCCTCGGCCAGGTCCTGACAGCTTCGGGCCAGCTGCCGGTGGACAGGCGCGGCGACCGGACCGCGCTGCAGCGGTGCAAGGAAGTGCTCGACGCCGGCCGGTGTGTTGGCATCCTCCCCGAAGGAACCAGGGGGAGCGGGGCGGCGGCGGACATCAACGGCGGCGTCGCCTGGCTGGCGCTGAACTCCGGTGCCCCGGTGGTCCCCGTGGCCATCCTGGGCACCCGCAGGGGAGCGGAGCACCTCGATTCCGTACCCCGGCCGGGCAGGCGCTTCCACGTCAGCTTCGGAAATGCCCTCACCCTTGCCCGCCGGGCAGGGGAAAGCGGGCGTGTTTCAATGGACAGGGCGGCGCTGGAAATCCGCGCCGCGCTGGCAGGGCACGTCCAGGACTCCATTCAACTCAGCGGGCAGCCACTGCCTTTCGCAGATGCCCGCCAAGACTTAACAGCAGTAGCCGGGACGCCGGCAGATGACCACTAAGGACAGTGCAATGAGCGATACGACTCAAACTCCCGGCCACTTCGGCGCCGGCGAAGACGAATACACGCCCACGGGCACGGACCAGGTGGCCGAACGGCTGGCTGCCATTGACGACGACGAGGCAGAGCTCCGCGCGGCGTCCCTCCGGGCGGGCCTGGAGGACTACGACCTCGACGAGGAAGACGCGGCACTGCTGAGCGGCGAATACGGCGACGAGGACTTCGACGGCCCCGTCAAACTCGATCCCGTCCTGGCAATCATCGGCCGGCCCAACGTGGGTAAGTCCACGCTGGTGAACCGTATCCTTGGGCGCCGCGAAGCCGTGGTGGAGGACACCCCTGGAGTCACCCGCGACCGTGTCATGTATTCCGCCAACTGGAACGGTCGCAACTTCACCCTGGTGGACACCGGCGGCTGGGAACACGACGCCCGCGGCATCCATGCCCGCGTGGCCGAGCAGGCCGAGATGGCCGTTGAGCTCGCGGACGCAGTGCTCTTCGTGGTGGACTCCGCAGTAGGCGCAACCGCCACCGACGAGGGCGTCATGAAGATGCTGCGCCGTAGCAAGAAGCCGGTCATCATGGTGGCCAACAAGGTGGACGACTTTGCCCAGGAGGCGGACTCCGCCACACTGTGGGGCCTGGGCTTTGGCGAGCCCTACCCGGTCTCGGCGCTGCACGGCCGCGGCGTGGCGGACCTGCTGGACCACGTGATGGACGTGCTTCCGGAATTCTCCACCATCGAGGGCCTGGAACGCTCCGGCGGGCCCCGCCGCATCGCCCTGATCGGCCGCCCCAACGTGGGCAAGTCCTCCCTGCTGAACAAACTGGCCGGGACTGAACGGGTGGTGGTGGACAACACCGCCGGCACCACCCGCGATCCGGTGGATGAGTTCATCGAACTCGGCGGCCGCACCTGGCGCTTCGTGGACACGGCAGGCATCCGCCGCCGCCAGCACATGGCGCAAGGTGCGGACTACTATGCCTCCCTCCGTACGCAGGCCGCGCTCGAAAAGGCGGAGGTCGCCGTCGTGCTCCTTGCCGTGGACGAGGTCCTCAGCGAGCAGGACGTCCGGATCCTGCAGCTTGCCATTGAGTCGGGCCGCGCCCTGGTGCTGGCCTTCAACAAGTGGGACCTGCTCGACGACGAACGCCGGCGCTACCTCGAGCGTGAAATTGAGCAGGACCTGGCCCACGTGGAATGGGCACCCCGCGTTAACATCTCGGCCAAAACCGGGTGGCACAAGGACCGCCTGGTTCCTGCCCTGGACCTGGCGTTGGAGAACTGGGACAAGCGCATTGCCACCGGCCGCCTCAACGCGTTCCTTGGCGAGCTTGTTGCCGCCCACCCGCACCCCGTCCGCGGCGGAAAGCAGCCGCGCATCCTCTTCGGCACGCAGGCATCCAGCCGTCCGCCGAAGTTCGTCCTGTTCACCACCGGTTTCCTGGACCCCGGATACCGGCGCTTCATCACCCGCCGGCTGCGGGAAACGTTTGGCTTCGAGGGCACGCCAATCGAGGTCAGCATGCGCGTGCGGGAAAAGCGCGGCAAGAAGCGCTAGCTCCGGTGTTGTCTCCGACACACCATAGGGCTGAATCCGGGAAAGTGTCACTGGCACGCTCCGGGATCGTGTAAGCTCTTCTAGGTGGTTCGGCCGGACTGCTGGTGGAAATTCTTGGAGAGATTCAGGGATCAAGCACAGCGGAGAACGGCAGAACCAGCGGGCTGTAGCGCAGCTTGGTAGCGCACTTGACTGGGGGTCAAGGGGTCGCAGGTTCAAATCCTGTCAGCCCGACCAAAGAAACAGCAGGGGCCGCCTCCGGAGGAATCCGGAAGCGGCCCCTGCTGTTTAACCGGCGCTGAACCGCCCCGCACAGAGTCCGTGCCGAGACCTTGAGTCTTCCTACTTGAGGAACTTCGAGGTCCTGCGGTCAGCCAGGATCTTTCCCTTTGTCTGGCAGGTGGGGCAGTACTGCAGGGAGGTGTCGGCAAAGGAAACCTCGCGGACCGTGTCTCCGCACACGGGGCAGGGCTGGCCCGCCCTGGCATGGACGCGCATGTGGCTCCGTTTCACGTCCTTGAGATCCTTTGGCGGCTTGCCGCTGGCCTCCGCCAGCGCAGTGCCCAGGACGTCATGGATGGCGTCGTACAGCACCTGGACTGTTGCCCGGTCCAGGGATTTGGCGGTGGCGAACGGCGAGATACGGGCGGCATGCAGGATTTCGTCGCTGTAGGCGTTGCCGATGCCGGCTATCACGCCCTGGCTGCGCAGGAGCCCCTTGATCTGCTGGGAACTGGAGCCAAGGATCCCAGCCAGCATGTCGGCGTCGAACGCCTCATTGAACGGGTCCGGGCCCAGGGTGGCGATGCCCGGCACCTCCTGGGGATCCCGGACCACATAAACCGCCAGGCTCTTCTTGGTGCCTGCCTCGGTGAGGTCGAACCCGCGCGGGCCCCCGGGGCCGGTGAAGGCAAGGCGGGCGGCGATGTGCCCCTTCCCCATTTTCAGCTGGGCGTCGGTGGGGGAGTCCGTGAAACGGACCCAGCCCGCCCTGGCCAAGTGGAAGACGAAGGAAATACCGCCGGTGTCAATGCTGATGAACTTTCCGAAGCGCCGTACACCGGTAACGGTCCTGCCTTCGAGGGCACTGAAGGGAGGATCGGCTGTCTTGAGTACGGCGAAGGACACGATCTGCACTTTGGAAACAACGGTTCCCTGCAGATGGTCGTCCAGGTAGCCTGCCAGGCCGGAAACCTCGGGGAGCTCAGGCATCCGTCACCCGCCGTTCCTGGCGTGGCCGCTGACCGTGCGTGCGCTCATGCGTCCCATCTTGTCAGAAACCCCGGCGAACGCCCCGGCAGTTGTGCCTATACTTTCAACGCAGCCCGTTTCCCGGGCCGCGTTGACAGTGGTGTTCGACCCGATGAAAGGCCCCTGATGAGCAACATTCCCGAAGATCTGTCCTACACCGCCGAGCACGAGTGGGTCACCGCCCCCAATGCCGACGGCGTGGTCCGGGTAGGCATCACCGACTTTGCCCAGGACGCACTCGGGGATGTTGTCTATGCCCAGATGCCGGAAGTCGGCACCAAGATTACGGCAAACGAAGTTGTAGGCGAGGTGGAGTCCACCAAGAGCGTCAGCGACATCTACGCTCCCGTCAGCGGCGAAGTTGTGGGCCGGAACGAGTCCCTGGACACCGATTCCGCCCTGATCAACACCGATCCCTACGGGGACGGCTGGCTGATCGAGATCAAGCTTGCTGAAGCTGACGCCGTCGACTCGTTGCTCAGTGCATCGGAGTACGAACAGCAGGTAGGCTAAAGCTAACCGGAATTTCCGGTCCGGCCCGGGGCGAAGCCAGAATGTCTTCGCACGTCAGCGGCCGGATCGGCTGCCGGTTCCGGACCTGCGCGGCAGGCCCGGAGGACATATGTTGGTTGCAGGCCTGACGGCCGCAGCGGAAAGAGGAGGAGTCCATGGCTGGCCACACACAGAACCCTGCCGACGGGGAATACGGCTCGGGTGCGGCCAGGGAGTCGGAGACCACCTCCATCCACCTCACTCCGGTGAGGGATGAGCCCACGATCGCACCCAAGCTCTCGTCCGAGGAGCGCAGCTCCGTGGAGGCGCTGCCGGCTGGATCGGCGCTGCTGGTCGCCCACAGCGGCCCCAATGCCGGTGCACGGTTCCTGCTCGACTCCGATGTCACCACGGCAGGCCGGCACCCCGACGCCGATATCTTCCTGGACGATGTCACAGTCTCCCGCCGCCACGTCGAGTTCCGCCGCACGGCACGCAGCTTCGAAGTGGTGGACAAGAACAGCCTGAACGGCACCTACGTCAACCACGACCGCGTGGACAGCGTGGAGCTCAAGTCCGGCAGCGAAGTCCAGATCGGCAAGTTCCGCCTCACCTTCTACCTGAGCCCTGCCACCGCTGCAGGCCGCGGCTGAACCGGGGACCTCTGCCTGTGGCAATGGCACAACCGGAACGCCGGGGACCCCAGGTCCTCAACATCGGGGAAGTCCTCGCGCAGCTCAGCGAGGACTTCCCCGGCATGACTGCTTCCAAAATCAGGTTCCTGGAGGAAAAGGGGCTGATCAACCCCCGCAGGACGCCTGCCGGGTACCGGCAGTACTCCGATGGCGACGTCGAGCGGCTGCGCTTCGTGCTGGCCCTGCAGCGGGACCAGTACCTTCCCCTGAAAGTCATCAAGGACTACCTTGACGCGATCGACAGGGGCGAACGCCCGGAGAACCTGCCGCCCGGCGTCGTTGTTTCCCCCCGTATCGTCTCCGACGAACTGGCGGCGGAACTGCAGAGCCGGGGGCGCAAGCTCACCGAGGAACAGCTCCGCACTGAGTCCGGCGCCAGCGTGCCGCTGCTGCAGTCCCTCCTGAGCTTCGGCCTGATCAGCCACACCAACGGGCAATTCGACGAGCACGCCCTCCAGGTGGCCCGGGCCTGTGTCCAGCTGGAAAGCCACGGCCTTGAACCCCGCCACCTGCGCCCCTTCCAGGCGGCTGCCGAGCGGGAGTTCGGCCTGGTGGAACGCGCCGTGGCGCCGCTGGCGTCACGCAAGGACGCCGCGTCCCAGGCGCGCGCGGCCGAGGCCGCCCGCGAAATCAGCGACCTCTGCCTCACCCTGCACCGGGCTCTGGTGCAGGACCATATCTCACGCATGGACATCTGATGATTGAAGTCGAGATTGTAGGCGTTCGCATCGAACTGCCTTCCAACCAGCCGCTGGTCCTGCTTCGGGAGATGCACGGTGAGCGGCACGTTCCCATCTGGATCGGTACTCCCGAAGCCAGCGCCATCGCCCTGGCCCAGCAGGGCGTCGTTCCGCCCCGTCCCATGACCCATGATCTCCTGGTGGACGTGGTGGAAGCGCTGGGGCATTCGGTGGTCAGCGTCAACATCGTGGCAGTGGAGGACAACATCTTCTACGGCCAGCTCCAGTTCGAGAATGGCACCACGGTGAGCTCGCGGGCCTCGGACGCGCTTGCAGTGGCCCTGCGCGCGAAGTGCCGGATCTGGTGCGCCGACTCGGTCATGGATGAGGCCGGCGTGCGCATCACAGAGCACGACGAGGGCGAGGACACCGAGCCCGGCCCCACCGTTGACGAAGAGCGTGAACTGCGCCGGTTCCGCGAGTTCCTGGACGATGTGGAACCCGAGGATTTCGACGGCTAAGGTCACGTTAAGGTTAAAGTTGAGGATGAATCTTTCGACACGCCTCGTGAAACCCCTCAGGGTCTTTGACCTTGCAGGCCGCCGGGCCTAACGTCGAAGTATCAAGTTCCCATTGCTTACGGCAGCCTCGCAAGTCACACTGGAAAGTGCGCCCCGCGAAAATTACATGCATGGTCTTCATGCACCGCTGCTGCAGTAGTTACCCGGGAGCGCATGACAAGGAGGATCCAGGTGAGTCCCAAAGGCGAAGCAGGCGGGCTGAAGCAGCCCACGGCTGGTGTTGCTGTGCCCGCGAGCGGTGCCCAGGGCCTCCTGTTTACCGAGGACCTTCCTGTACTGGACGAGGACGCCGGTTACCGGGGCCCCACGGCGTGCAAGGCTGCCGGGATCACCTACCGCCAGCTCGACTATTGGGCCCGCACCGGCCTGGTGGAGCCTGCGGTCCGCGGTGCTGCCGGGTCAGGATCCCAGCGCCTCTACGGCTTCCGCGACATCCTTGTCCTCAAAGTGGTCAAGCGCCTCCTGGACACGGGGGTTTCCCTGCAGCAGATCCGCAGCGCCGTGGAGCACCTGCGGGAACGCGGCGTCGAGGACCTTGCCCAGATCACGCTGATGAGCGACGGCGCGAGCGTCTACGAGTGCACCTCCGCCGATGAAGTCATCGATCTTGTGCAGGGCGGGCAGGGCGTCTTCGGGATCGCCGTGGGCCGGGTGTGGCGTGAAGTGGAAGGCAGCCTGGCATCACTTCCCAGTGAGCACGCCGCCGAGCAGTCCTTTCCGGACGACGAACTGAGCAAGCGCCGCGCAGCACGCAAAATCAGCTGAGGCTTAACAGATAAGGGGCCGTCCTCCGTTTGGAGGACGGCCCCTTATCCGTTTAACAGGATTTGGCGGCTCGGTGCCCTACCGGGCGCGGCTTCGCAGGCCGCTTCCCACCGCCATCACGTTTGCCAGCAGGTCATCGAAGAGTGCCGCGGCAGACTTTGCGGAGTCGCCGGGCCAATGGTGCACGGGGTGGGCGGCGCCCTGGATCTGCTGCCAGTTGGCCTGCTCGGGGATCCGGGGGGTCAGGAGGAGGTCGCCGAACATGGATTCCATTTCAGCGAGCCGGTAGGTGTGTTCGGAGGACCCTGACCGCACCCGGTTTGCCACGATGCCTGCGGGGGAGAGGTTGGGGGCGAACTCCTGCCGGAAAAGCTGGATGGCCCGCATGGTCCGCTCGGTACCCGCCACCGAGAACAGGCCGGGCTCGGCTACCAGCGCCACCTTGTCGCTGGCAGTCCACGCCATCCGGGTCAGGCCGTTGAGGGACGGCGGGCAGTCCACCAGGACAAGCTGGTAATCGCCGCCGGTGGCCAGCACCGAGGACAGCCTGCGGAGGTCCCGGCGGCGCAGGTCCGGACGGTCGTAGATGCCCGTGTAGGCGGATCCGACGGCGACGTCGAGTACTGCCGGGCCGGAGCCGTTGGCCTGGGCGCGCGCCGTCCAGCTGCTGCGGACCACGTTTTCGGCCAGGTTGGCACGGCGGGGGCTCTTGAGCATGCGGCCGATATCCAGCTGGTCGCCGGGCTGTACGCCCAACGCAGTAGTGGCATCTGCATGGGGATCAAGGTCCACCACCAGCGTGTTGATGCCTGCGGCCAGCGCCGCAGACGCCAATCCTGTGGTGACGGAAGTCTTGCCGACTCCACCCTTGAGGCTGCTGATGCTGACTACTTGCACTTGAGAGACCAAAACCTAACGCCGGATGCCGTGTTGGGGGTAATGTTTGCTCCGGCAGTGCCGAAGCCGGACGGTCCTGCCGCCCTACTCATCATATGTTGATGCGTCGGCGAATCCTGCTTTATTGGGCGTCGGCATGGCACCGACTGTGCTGCGGGGGCGGTTTCCGCCCGCGGCGGCAAAAGGGTTCGGGACATGACGGGGAAATCTGTGATGGTGGCCACAAAGATTTGTGTTTGTCCTTGTAGGTCCTAGACACTGTGACCACTCACCGATCCACCCGCAATGATGCAGGAGAAGTATGTTTTCCAAAGTTCTGGTGGCCAACCGCGGCGAAATCGCGATCAGGGCCTTCCGCGCCGGCTACGAGCTGGGCGCCAAGACCGTTGCCGTATTCCCCCATGAGGACAGGAACTCGATCCACCGCCAAAAAGCGGACGAGGCCTACCTGATTGGCGAAGAGGGCCACCCCGTCCGGGCATACCTGGATGTTGACGAAGTAGTGCGCGTAGCCAAGGAATCCGGAGCGGACGCAATCTACCCGGGCTACGGCTTCCTTTCCGAGAACCCGGACCTCGCCAGGGCAGCCAAGGCTGCCGGCATCACGTTCGTTGGGCCGCCCGCAGAGGTCCTGGAACTGGCGGGCAACAAGGTGGCAGCGCTGAAGGCTGCCCGCGACGCCGGCGTGCCGGTCCTGAAGTCCAGCGCGCCGTCCAAGGACCTGGACGAACTCATTGCGGCTGCCGACGACATCGGATTCCCCATCTTCGCCAAGGCCGTCGCCGGCGGCGGTGGCCGCGGCATGCGCAGGGTGGATACCCGGGAAGCCCTCCCGGAGGCCCTGCAGTCCGCAATGCGCGAGGCCGATGCGGCGTTCGGCGATCCCACCATGTTCCTGGAGCAGGCCGTCCTCCGCCCGCGCCACATCGAGGTGCAGATCCTGGCCGATGCCGAGGGGAACGTTATGCACCTCTTCGAGCGCGACTGCTCCATCCAGCGCCGCCACCAGAAGGTCATCGAAATCGCGCCGGCCCCCAACCTGGACGAAGGCATCCGCCAGGCGCTCTACCGGGATGCCGTCAAGTTCGCCAAGGCACTGAACTACGTCAACGCCGGCACCGTGGAGTTCCTGGTGGACACCGTCGGTGAGCGCGCCGGCCAGCACGTCTTCATCGAAATGAACCCCCGCATCCAGGTGGAGCACACGGTCACGGAGGAAGTGACCGACGTCGACCTGGTCCAGGCACAGATGCGCATCGCCTCCGGCGAGACGCTGGCGGACCTGGGCCTCTCGCAGGAGACGGTGCACCTCAAGGGCGCGGCGCTGCAGAGCCGCATCACCACGGAGGACCCCGCAAACGGCTTCCGTCCCGACGTCGGAAAGATCACCGGTTACCGCTCCGCAGGCGGTGCAGGAGTACGGCTCGACGGCGGCACGGTGTACTCGGGTGCCGAGATCAGCCCGCACTTCGATTCCATGCTGGTGAAGCTGACCTGCCGGGGCAGGGACTACCCGTCCGCCGTCGCCCGTGCCCGCCGTGCGCTGGCGGAGTTCCGCATCCGCGGCGTCTCTACGAACATCTCGTTCCTGCAAGCAGTGCTTGACGACGCCGATTTCATCGCAGGCGACGTCGCCACCTCCTTCATTGACGAGCGCCCGCAGCTGCTCAAGGCCCGCGTCTCCGCCGACCGCGGCACCAAGCTCCTCACCTGGCTGGCCGAAGTAACCGTCAACAAGCCCAACGGCGAACTGACTGTCCACTCCAACCCGGCCAGCAAACTGCCGTCGGTCAAGGACAAGCAGGCTGCACCCGGCTCCCGCCAGAAGCTGCTTGAACTGGGACCCGAGGGTTTTGCCAAGGCGCTGCGCGAACAGAACCCGGTCGCCGTCACGGACACCACCTTCCGTGACGCACACCAGTCGCTGCTGGCCACCCGGGTGCGCACCCGCGACCTGGTGGCGGCCGGCCCCGCGGTCACGGCACTGCTGCCGGAGCTGCTGTCCGTTGAGGCCTGGGGCGGCGCCACCTACGACGTGGCGCTCAGGTTCCTGGGCGAAGATCCCTGGGACCGGCTCGCCGCCCTTCGCCAGGCGCTCCCGAAAGTGTGCCTGCAGATGCTCCTCCGCGGCCGCAACACCGTGGGCTACACGCCCTACCCCGAGGAGGTCACCGAGGCCTTCGTCAACGAGGCCGCGGCAACCGGCATCGACATCTTCCGGATCTTCGACGCCCTGAATGATGTCAGCCAGATGGCTCCTGCCATCCGGGCAGTCCGGGCAACCGGCACCGCCGTCGCCGAAGTGGCCCTGTGCTACACGGCGGACATGCTGGACCCGGAAGAAAAGCTCTACACGCTGGACTACTACCTGGAGCTGGCACAGAAGATTGTGGATGCAGGAGCCCACATCCTGGCGATCAAGGACATGGCAGGCCTGCTCCGTCCCGCCGCGGCCGCTAAGCTCGTCGCGGCCCTCCGGGAACGGTTCGACCTGCCGGTCCACCTGCACACCCACGACACCGCGGGCGGCCAGCTGGCCACCCTCCTTGCTGCCGTGGACGCCGGTGTGGACGCCGTGGACGTCGCCTCGGCATCGCTGGCCGGAACCACCAGCCAGCCGTCGGCCTCGGCACTGGTTGCGGCACTGGCCCACACACCCCGCGACACCGGCCTGAGCCTGGCCGCGGTGAGCTCCCTCGAGCCGTACTGGGAAGCGGTCCGCCGGGTCTACGCGCCCTTCGAATCCGGCCTGCCGGGCCCCACCGGCCGCGTGTACCAGCACGAGATTCCGGGTGGTCAGCTGTCCAACCTCCGCCAGCAGGCCATGGCTCTGGGCCTGGGCGAACGGTTCGAGGCCATTGAGGACATGTACACCGCCGCCGACCGTATCCTTGGCCGCCTGGTCAAGGTCACGCCGTCGTCGAAGGTTGTCGGTGACCTTGCCCTGCACCTGGTGGGCCTGAACGCGGATCCGGCCGACTTCAACGAGAACCCGCAGAACTATGACATTCCCGATTCGGTCATCGGTTTCCTGTCCGGCGAGCTCGGCGATCCTCCGGGCGGATGGCCGGAGCCGTTCCGCACCAAGGCCCTGCAGGGCCGCAGCGTGAAGGTCCGGGACGTTGAACTCAGCGCCGATGACAGTGCTGCCTTGAAGTCCGACTCGAAGACCCGGCAGCACACGCTCAACCGGCTGCTCTTCGACGGTCCCACCAAGGACTACCTCAAGAGCGTGGAGACCTACGGCAACCTGTCCGTGCTGGACACGCGCGACTACCTTTACGGCCTGCAGCGCGGCGCGGAGCACGAAATCCAGCTGGAGAAGGGCGTACGGCTGATCGCCTCACTGGAAGCCGTGTCGGAGCCGGACGAGAAGGGCATGCGCACCGTCATGTGCACCCTCAACGGCCAGTCCCGGCCCGTCGTGGTGCGGGACCGGTCCGTCGTGAGCAACGTGAAGGCCGCCGAGAAGGCGGACCCGGGCCAGCCCGGCCACGTTGCGGCACCCTTCGCCGGGGCCGTCACCCTGACGGTCAAGCAGGGCGATGAGGTCAAGGCAGGCGACACGGTGGCCACCATCGAGGCCATGAAGATGGAGGCATCCATCACGACGCCGGTGGCCGGCAAGGTTTCCCGCCTCGCCGTCTCCGCCGTCGAGCAGGTGGAAGGCGGAGACCTCCTGCTGGTGGTCGAGCAGTAGCAGGCAGCTTAGACACGTAAGGGTCCTCCCAGATGGGAGGACCCTTACGTGTTGCTGGCGGGGCCTGCGGTTGAGGCAGGGCCTGATCCTCTGCGTGCTATTCCCCCCGCCCCGCTGAGGCCGCTTCGCGGCGAGCGGGGGCGCGGGGCCCCTTTTACGCACGCTGCCGGACCGGGCCCTGCCTCTTAGCGGTGCCTGCTACGAACGCGGTGCGGCGTACATTTCCTCGATGACCGTTTCGAAGTCCTTCATCACCTGGGCCCGCTTGACCTTCATGGAAGGTGTCAGGTGGCCGGATGCCTCGGTGAAGTCGGCGGGCACGATGCGGAACGACTTGATCGCTTCGGCCTGCGAGACAGAAGTGTTGGCCGCCGTGATCAGGTCCTGGACGGCGGCCTTGACCACGGGGTTGTTGGCGGCCTCCGCAAGGGAGGTGTCCGCGGGGAGGTTGTGGCGCTGCAGCCAGCCGGGGAGGGCTTCCTGGTCCAAGGTGACCAGCGCACCGATGAACGGCCGGTTGTCACCCACCACCAGCACCTGCGAGACGAGCGCATCCGCCCGGATCTGGTCTTCCAGCAGGGCGGGAATGACGTTCTTCCCGCCGGCGGTGACAATGATTTCCTTCTTGCGCCCTGTGATCCAGACAAAGCCGTCCTCATCCAGGCGGCCGATGTCTCCGGTGCGCAGCCACCCGTCGTCGAACGTTTCGTCGGTGAGGTCCGGCCGCTGGTAGTAGCCCCGCATAACACAGACACCCTTGGCAAGGATTTCCCCGTCCTCGGCGATCTTGACCGAGTTGCCGGGCAGGGGCTTCCCGACGGAGCCGATCTTGATCAGTGATGGCGTGTTCACGGAAATGGGGGCGGTGGTTTCGGTCAGGCCGTATCCCTCGAGCACCTGCAGCCCGATGCCCTGGAAGAAGTGGCCCAGGCGTTCGCCCAGGGGACCGCCGCCGGAGACGGCGTGGGCCACGTGCCCGCCCATGGCCGCCCGCAGCTTCCCGTAGACGAGCTTGTCGAACAAGGCGTGGCGGAGCTTCAGGCCCAGGCCGATACGGCCGTCCTGCCGAGCCTTGGAGTACGCGATTGCAGTGTCGGCCGCCTTGTGGAAGATCGCTCCCTTTCCGCCGTCCTCCGCCTTGGTCAGGGCGGAGTTGTAGACCTTCTCGAAGACGCGCGGCACCGCGAGGATGAACGTGGGCTCGTAGCTCTGGAGGTCTGCCAGGAGGTTCTTGATGTCCGGGGTATGGGCCACCGTGGTGCCGGCAGCCATCGCAAGGACGGAGATGAAGCGGGCGAAGACGTGTGCCAGGGGGAGGAACATGATGGTCTTCGCGTTTTCATGGACGATTTCGCCAATGATGGCCAGCGCGTTGTCCGACAGCTCGACGAAGTTGCCATGCGTGAGTTCGCAGCCCTTGGGCCTGCCTGTGGTGCCGGACGTGTAGATGATGGTGGCGGTGTCGCGCAGTCCGGCGGTCTTCCTGCGGGCCTCAAGGTCGTCGTCGCTGACGCCGCGGCCGGCTTCGCGGAGGGCATCGAGACCGTTTCCTTCCAGCTGCCAGACATGCTGGAGTGCGGTGAGTGCTTCCGCCGTCACGGCCTGGCGGATGGTGTCCTCATGGTGGGCTGCCTCGCCGAAGGCGGCCACAGCGCCGGAGTCACCGAGGTTCCACGCAACCTGGGAAGGCGAGGACGTTTCGTAGATGGGGACGGAGACGGCTCCGGCGAACCAGATGGCAAAGTCCACCAGGGACCATTCGTACCGGGTGCGGGACATGATGCCCACGCGGTCGCCCGCTCCCACGCCGCTGGCTATCAGTCCTTTTGCAAGCGCCCGGACGTCTGCCAGGAAATCAGTGGCGGAAATGTCCTGCCAGGCTCCGGAGGCATCAAGCCGCGAAAAGAGTGCCGGGTTGCTGGCCTTAGCTGCCTGCCGCAGCACTAGGTCGGTGATGTTGGTCTCCGGTGGGACAACAACAAGAGGCGGAACACTGAATTCGCGCACTATAGCTCCTTTGATATCCGAGGTCCCGCGCAGGGGTATGCCTAAAGACTAGTACGCCCATGCGTGACCATGCAGTATCTAAAGTTACTGGCCGGTAACTTTGCCGTCAACGCTGCCCTGCGGACATGTCGGCAGCTGCTCCGCCTGTCCGCGCACGGCCGTGGAATATGCCCACCTAGAATGGGGAACTATGTACGCACCGCCCCCCGGCAAACAGCCCGGGCCCTTGAGCAGAACTGCCCCCTGGAGGGCGCGGCCCACCTCGCGCCGGGCCGGGACACGGCACGACGGCGGGGGCTTCCGTGAGCATCTTCGCCTCGGCCGCAAGGGCCTCGCCATTGGAATCGACATCGGCGGGACAAAGGTGGCGGCCGGCGTCGTGGATGCCGACGGACGCATCCTCCGCGAAGCGCGCCGCGCGACCCCCGGCAGCGACCCCCGGGCCGTGGAGCAGGTCATCGTGGAGTTGGTGGAAGAACTGGGCAGGGGGCACCGGATCTGGTCCGTGGGCATCGGCGCCGCCGGGTGGATGGACCTCGACGGCGGCACGGTGCTTTTCAGCCCCCACCTGGCCTGGCGCAATGAACCGCTCCGGGCAAACCTGCAGCAGCTCCTCCGCAGGCCCGTGCTCCTGACCAACGACGCCGATGCCGCTGCGTGGGCGGAATGGCGCTTTGGGGCGGGGCAGGGGGAAGACCGGCTGGTCTGCATCACCTTGGGTACCGGCATTGGCGGTGCCATGGTGATGGACGGCAGGGTGGAACGCGGACGGTTCGGCGTGGCAGGCGAGTTCGGCCACCAGATCATCATGCCGGGCGGTCACCGGTGCGAATGCGGAAACCGCGGCTGCTGGGAACAGTATGCCTCTGGAAACGCATTGGGGCGCGAAGCCCGGATCCTTGCGCGCGCAAACTCTCCGGTGGCGCAGGACCTGCTCGCGGCCGTCGGCGGACGGACCGAAGCAATCACGGGTGCGATCGTCACGGAGCTGGCACTTGCCGGTGACCCGGCGTGCCGCGAGCTGCTTGAGGAAGTAGGGGAGTGGCTGGGTCTGGGGCTGGCCAATCTGGCAGCGGCCCTGGATCCGGGGCTTTTCGTCATCGGCGGCGGCCTGTGTTCAGCAGGCGACCTGCTGGTGGAGCCTGCCCGGAAGGCCTTCGCCCGCAACCTGACGGGGCGGGGTTTCCGGCCGGCCGCCGGCATCCAGCTGGCTGCCCTCGGGCCGAATGCCGGACTCATCGGGGCCGCGGACCTGTCCCGCGTCAGCAGCCGGGCGCGCCGCTGACGGCACGCGGCGCGCTCCTCCGGCGGTTGATTAGGGGGAGCGCAGCCGGGGAAGCCGGCCGCGCTAAACCCGTGCGCCGTCGTCGTTCTCGTCTTTTTCCTGTGGAAGCTTCATGATCAGGTAGACGGTTCCCAGGACGAACGCAGCCACAATAGCCACGATGGCCAGGAGCGGGGCGGAGCGCCAGAACATCACGGACAGCAGCAGCGCCACCGGACCCCCCACGGCGGCGAGCCACGCAAGCATGGTCAACGGATCTGTCCCGGCCAGGCTGGGCGGTTCCTCCGGGACGAATTCACCGTCATCCGGGTCCACATCGTAGTCGCGCGGGCCGGAAGGGAAGCCTGCCTCGACGCCGGGGCCAGGGGTTTCCGCTGAGGCCTGACGTTCCGCTGCGGACAACTCCGCGGGGACTGCGCCCGCAAGGCCCAGCGGGTCGAAGTCGCGGAACGCAGGCGGCCTTCCGCCCGGTGCTGCAGCATCCTGGCGCGGCGCCGCATCCGCAGCGGGATCCATGTCGGTTCCGGTGCCGGTGGCGCTGCCCGGGCCTGCATGTGGGGCGCCGGATTCAAGGCGGGCCACGAGGTCCAGCCAGACGGCGTCGTCCGGGTTCGCGCCCTGGTCCTGGGGTCCGGGGTCAGGCCTGTTCATGGGGCGTGGCCTCCAGGTTCGATGCTGCATTTGCGGCTGGCCGTTCCGGGTTTCCGCCGGAAACCACTGCCCGGATGAAGTCCACGGAGCCCTGGAAAATCTGGTCGGCGTCGTTGTCCAGGGTGGCCACGTGGTAGCTGTTTTCAAGACGAACCAGATCCAGGGGAGCGTGGGTCAGTCCGCGGCGGAGGGCATGGATGCTGGAGTCAGATACCACGTGGTCAACGGTGGACCGGTAGACCCGGACCGGAGCGGTGACCCTGGGCAGGATCCTGATGGTGTCCTTGAACAGCTTGTTGAGCTCATGCGCGGCAGCTACCGGGGTTCGCGAATAGGCGCCCTCGTCCATGCCCTCTTTAAGGATGTCGTTTCCGATGGCCGGCGTACTTTTCATGACCAGCTTCAGGATGCCGGCGAGGGGCGCGCGCGGATCGTCAATGACCAGCCCCGGGTTGACAAGGACCACCCCGGCCACAGGGCGGGTGGCAGCGATCCGCAGGGCAAGCGCTCCACCCATGCTCAATCCTGCCGAAAAGACGTAATCGCAGCTGGCGTCCAGCTCCAGGTACGCGTCGTCCAGCGCGCCGTGCCACTGCTGCCACCGCGTGCGGGCGAGTTCCTGCCACCTGGTGCCGTGACCGGGCAGCAGGGGCATGCGCACGGCGAAGCCGGCGCCGGCCAGGGCCTGGGCCCAGGCACGCAGCCCGTGCGGGCTGCCGGTAAACCCGTGGGAGAGGACCACGCCGATGCGGGGACCCTCGCCGGTGCAGCCGGCGCTGAAGGGGCTGTGGTCCAGGCTGGAGGTCATGGAGTCTCCAATGCGGTGTTCTGGCGGGCGAGGGCGTGGAAGAAAGCACTGGATTTCGCAAAGATCTCCGGTGCGTCCACGTCCAGCGTAGCCACATGCCCGCTGCTGTGGAGGTCCACCACCTCAGTGAGGTGGCTGCCGAGGCCTTTCCGGAGCAGCGCCAGGGACGTCGGCGGTACCACGGCATCGGTGCGGGACTTGAAGACCTGGACCGGCGCCGTGACCTTGGGCAGGCCGCGGGCCGCTGCACCAAAGAGCTTCTTCAGCTCGTGCACCGCTGCCAGGGGAGTACGTGAGTAATCCCCGTCATTCGTGGCTGCCGCCGTCGCCTGTTCCTCCTCTATGGGGAGGGTTGTCCGCTGGAAGTACTTCAGCACTCCGATCACCCGGACCCGCCGGTCGTAGAAGCTCAGGCCCGGGTTGACCACGGACACCCCGGCAACGGTGTGCCGGGAGGCCGTCAGCAGCGCAATGGCCCCGCCCATGGAGAGCCCGGCCACAAAGCACGTTTCGGTGTTCCGCGCGAGCTCCAGGTAGGCGGCCTCGAAGCTGCGGTACCAGTCGGTCCACCGCGTCCTGGCCAGGTGGCGCCAGTCCGTCCCATGGCCCGGTAACAGGGGGACGGTCACGGCGTAACCCTGTGAAGCGAGGTGCTCGGCCCACGGCAGGACACTGAGGGGGCTTCCCGTAAAGCCATGGCAGATGGCGATGCCGATCCGCGCATTGGGCCCGTGCCCGGGATAGCTGAAAGCGGCAGGAGGGGACGGGATGCTGCTTTCGCTCATGCCTCCATCGTGTCACTGTTCCGGACAAATCTCACTAGAGTAGGGTTGCATTGAACTGCTGGCCAGGCCCGACGCGGGGCCTGCAGGCCGCCTTCCGGAGAGGTTTCTCACGTGTTCTATTGGGTCATGAAGCGGATCTTCCTCGGTCCTGTGTTGAAGCTCCTTTTCCGCCCCTGGGTCAAGGGACTGGACAATATTCCGGCTGAAGGCCCGGCGATTATTGCGTCCAACCACCTCTCCTTTTCCGATTCAATCTTTATGCCGCTGATGGTCCGCCGTCCGGTGGTTTTCCTGGCCAAATCGGAGTACTTCACCGGCACTGGAATCAAGGGCAGGCTGACTGCCCTGTTTTTCCGCCTGACCAACCAGCTGCCCATGGACCGGTCCGGGGGAGCTGCCTCCGCGGCGTCACTGACTGCCGGCATGGAGGTCCTCACGCATGGCGGACTGCTGGGCATCTACCCTGAGGGCACGCGGAGCCCGGATTCCAGGCTCTACAGGGGCAAGGTTGGCGTAGCCAGGCTTGCGCTGCAGGCCGGGGTCCCGGTGATCCCTGTCGCCATGATCGGTACGGACAAGGTCCAGCCCATTGGAAAGCGGCTGCCGAACATCCGCAGGATCGGCATGATCTTCGGGGAGCCGCTGGACTTCAGGCACTACCGGGACCAAGCCGAGGACCGCGACATCCAGCGGAAAGTCACCGATCAGATCATGTTCGAACTGATGCGTCTCTCCGGGCAGGAATACGTGGACGAGTACGCCGCGGTTGTCAAGCTGCGGCTGGCCGGCAAGGTGGTCGAGCCGGCAGCTGCCGCCGAGCCCCTGGCCTCGCCCGCACCTGAATCCGGCAGTGTAAGTGAGGCCTCTCCAGGCGCCGGCAAGGGCGGTCCTTCGGATGACACGCGAAAAGCGGACGACGGCGGTGCTGCCGCGGGCTGAGCGGGTTGTGACGCGGCGGGCCCTAAGCGTGACAGTGCGGTGTCCCGGGGAGCTGCGCGACCGCTAGTCTTAGATGGTGACTGAGCTATCTGCAAAACCCGCCTTTTCGCTGTCCAGCACCGCCCAGAGCGGAGCAGCCGACTATCCCGGACTTGATAACTGGCGGGACCTCCCCATTTCCCAGCAGCCCAGCTGGCAGGACCGTGACGTGTTCGACGCCTCGGTGAAGGAACTCTCCGTCCTTCCCCCGCTGGTTTTCGCGGGCGAAGTGGATGTCCTGCGCGAGCGGCTGGCCGCTGCTGCCCAGGGCAAGGCCTTCCTGCTGCAGGGCGGTGACTGCGCCGAGACCTTCGAGGCTGCCACGGCAGACAAGATCAGCGCCCGGGTCAAGACCATCCTCCAGATGGCCGTGGTGCTGACGTACGGTGCCGCCATGCCCGTCATCAAGATGGGCCGCATGGCCGGGCAGTTCGCCAAGCCCCGTTCGTCCAATGACGAAACCCGCGCCGGCATCACCCTGCCCGCCTACCGGGGCGACATCGTGAACGGTTACGAGTTCACTCCACAGTCCCGGGGCCATGATGCCTCCCGGATGCTCCGCGCCTACCACACGTCCGCTTCCACGCTGAACCTGATCCGCGCCTTCACGCAGGGAGGGTTTGCGGACCTGCGTTCGGTGCACCAGTGGAACAAGGGCTTCACCGAGAACCCGGCCCACGCACGCTACGAGTCCCTGGCCCGCGACATCGACCGCGCCATCCAGTTCATGGCCTCCTGCGGCGCCGACTTCGAAGCACTGAAGCGCGTCGAATTCTTTGCCAGCCACGAAGCGTTGCTGCTGGACTATGAGCGGGCGCTGACCCGGATCGATTCACGCACCGGATACCCGTACGACACCTCCGCCCACTTCCTCTGGATCGGCGAGCGGACCCGCGAACTGGACCACGCGCACGTTGACTTCCTCTCACGGGTGCGGAACCCCATCGGCGTGAAGCTGGGCCCGTCCACCACCGGCGATGACGCCCTTCGCCTGATCGACAAGCTGGATCCGGAGCGCGAGCCCGGCCGGCTGACGTTCATCACCCGCATGGGTGCCGGCAACATCCGCGAGAAGCTGCCCGCCGTCGTCGAAAAGGTCACCGCGTCCGGCGCGCAGGTGCTGTGGGTCACGGACCCCATGCACGGGAACACCGTCACGTCCCCCAACGGCTACAAGACCCGCAATTTCGACGACGTCATTGACGAAGTGCGCGGCTTCTTCGAGGTGCACCACGCGCTGGGGACCGTTCCCGGCGGCCTGCACGTGGAAATGACCGGCGACGACGTCGCAGAGTGCCTCGGCGGCGCCGATCCCGTGGACCAGGACGCATTCCTGGACCGTTACGAGTCGGTCTGCGACCCGCGCCTGAACCACATGCAGTCCCTCGAGATGGCCTTCCTGGTAGCCGGCGCCCTGGCAAAGCACTAGGCGCCGCACACTCATGACCCGATAGTGGTGTGGCCGGCAGGTCCGGCTACACCACCGTCAGGGTGATGACCGATCCCTCCGGAACCTCTTTGTTGACCGGGTCCTGATCCCTGACGGTTCCGAAGAAGCCGCCGAGGATATTGTTCACCTTCACGTCGAAGCCGAGCTGGCGCAGTGCCTGTTCGGCTTCTTTGGCCTGCTTGCCGATGTAACTGGGGACTTCCACCATCCGGGGGCCCTTGGAGATGGTCAGGGTCACGGTTCCGCCGCGGGTAAGCGTTCCCTCCGCCGGCGCCTGGCTGACCACAGCGCCCTTGGGAATGTCCCGGCTGAAGACTTCCTCGCCGGCCACATCTGCCCGGAGACCGGCTGCCGTGATGGCATCAACGGCGTCGTCCTGGTCCTGGCCCACCACCAGCGGCACCGGGATAGGCTCGGGCCCCTTGGAAACCACCAGGCTGACAGGCGTACCGCGGCGGACATCCGTCCCTGCAGCAGGGTCCTGCGACAAGACCGTGCCCGCGGGTGCCTGCTCGTCGAACTGCTCCGTCACGGGCCCCAGTGCCATGTCCGCCGCGTTGAGGCGGTTCTTGGCTTCCTCAAGGGTGCCGCCGGCCAGAACGGGCAGCGGAAAAAGCTGGGGCCCCTTGGAAACATAGAGGGCCACGGGCTGGAACTTGCGGATCTCCGCGCCCTCGGCGGGCTCGCTGCCCACCACCAGGCCGGAAGGCACGTCGTCGTCGAACACGTCCCTGGTGGTGGACCGGAAGCCGGCGTCGCTGAGCAGCTGCTGCGCCTGCGCTACGGTCTTGTTGGCGACGGGAGGGATGGACGCGGCTGCGCCGGGGCCCATCCCGAAAAACCAGCCGGCGCCTGTCGCCAGGAGGGCAGCCACCACGAGGATTATCACCCACAGGACGCCGCGGCGCCGGGGATTCCCTTCCCGGAGCGTCCGTGCGGGGGTGGCGGCGGCACGCGCCCGTGCCTTCTCGTCCTCCCTGTCGGCCTTGCGCTGGGCGCGTTTGCCCAGCACCGGAGGAGGCGGCGCCCA
>NZ_JBJURL010000029.1:0-47498 GCF_046097905.1 Pseudarthrobacter sp. NKDBFgelt
TCTGGCCGACGCCGAAGCAGGAACCGGCGTCGAGGGCGAAGCCTCCGACGTGCCCGCGGGCGTGCTCGAAGCGGCGGACACTGCAGGCGATCGCGGGGCGGCAGGCGCGCCAGAAGCCCCACCCGCTGCCGGAGCGGCAGGAGAAGCTTGTCCGCCACCAGAAACTCTACCCGCTGCCGGAGCGGCAGGAGAAACGGGTACTGCTGCCGGGGCAGGGGCCGGATGTGCCCCCGCTTGAGGCGTGGGGGAATCGTCCGCCGCGGTGCGGGGCGCACCTGGGGCGGCGGGAGCACCGACGTCGTTCCCGGCGTAGTTCAGCCGGCGTTCCACACGGTCTATCCGTGCGGCCATGCCGCGCTCGTTCTGCTCAGAGCTGGGCAGCAGGATCCTGGCGCACAGCAGCTCGAGGTGCAGCCGCGGGGAGGTGGCACCGGTCATCTCGGTCAGTGCCGTGTTGGTGACGTCTGCGGCCCGCGACAGCTCGGCGGCACCCAGGTTGTGGGCCTGGTTCTTCAGCCGGGCAATCTGGTCCGCGGGCATGCCGCGAAGTATGGTCTGGGCGCTTTCCGGCATGGCCTGGACAATGATGAGGTCCCGGAAGCGTTCCAGCAGGTCCTCCACGAAGCGGCGGGGATCATGGCCGGTTTGGATGACCCGGTCCACGGCCCGGAAAACGGTGGCGGCATCGGATGCGGCCACGGCTTCAACCACGTCATCGAGCAGCGAAGCGTGGGTGTAGCCCAGGAGGGCGACGGCAAGTTCGTAGTCCAGGCCGTTCGGGCCTGCACCGGCCATCAGCTGGTCCAGGACAGAAAGCGAGTCTCGGACGGAACCGCCGCCGGCGCGGATTACCAATGACAGGACCCCCGGGGCCACAGGAACGTTCTCCTGGTTGCACAGCAGCTCAAGGTAGGCCATCAGCGGCTCCGGCGGCACCAGCCGGAAAGGGTAGTGGTGGGTGCGGGAGCGGATGGTCCCGATGACCTTGTCCGGTTCCGTGGTGGCAAAGATGAACTTGATGTGTTCCGGTGGTTCTTCAACGATCTTCAGCAGGGCGTTGAAGCCGGCTGACGTGACCATGTGGGCCTCGTCAATGATGAAGATCTTGTAGCGGTCACGCACCGGGGCGTAGGTAGCGCGCTCGCGGAGGTCCCGGGCATCGTCCACGCCGCCGTGGCTTGCGGCGTCGATCTCGATGACATCCAGGGAGCCTGAGCCGCCGCGGGCAAGCTCAACGCAGCTGGGGCACGTCCCGCAAGGGGTGTCAGTGGGGCCCTGGGCGCAGTTGAGGCAGCGCGCCAGGATCCGTGCGGAGGTGGTTTTGCCGCAGCCCCTTGGCCCCGAGAAAAGATAGGCGTGGTTGACCCGGTTTTTCCGCAAAGCGGTCATCAACGGCTCGGTGACATGTTCCTGCCCGATAACGTCTGCAAAGGAGTCTGGACGGTACCTGCGGTAGAGGGCGGTAGTAACTGTCACAGAGAAAACCCTACCAATCCGGGCCGACATCCTGCCGCCCTGTGGGGGAATAGTAAAGACCCCCCATGCACCCGCCAGAGCCCATTTACCCTTGCTACCTTCCGGTCCTGGGGGAGTTCAACAGGATGACGCCACATGAGGGGCCGTCAGACACTTTACCCGAACTTGCTGCCCGACTCGAATCGGCCGTCCGCCGTTCGCCAGCTTTCCACCGGCCAGCTCATGAAGGCAGGCTCCTCGTACGGATGCGTTGCCCGCACGGCGGCGATGACCCCTTCCAGCAGAGGCTCTTCAACCACGCATTCGATTCTGTCCTCGGCGGCTTCTTCCGGCTCGCCGACCCGTCCAAGGTACGGTTCTGCGCCGTCCAGGGGAGTAAAGCGGCCCGTCCCCGGCGTGACGAAGGAACAGTGCGAATACTTGCCGATCCTGCCCGCTCCGGCGCCGCCGATGGCTGTGAGGAGCGCCTCAGTGTGAGTATGCGGGACATAGATCACCAGTGCGTGCAGCTCGCTCATAGCTTCATCCTGCCGGAACCGGGTGGGCGTGGTGGACGAAAGTCGTTGCTTATCCTGCCGGTGCCCTTGATCATGGGTATATACACCGATTGGGGCAATCTCAAGGTTGTGAGCTGCGTGGCCTGGCTGAACGGGGCCGGACCCGGCAGCTCAACGGTGTCCGGGGAATGGACGCGTTGGGGGCGTCCATTTCGTGGTTAAAAGAGCATCCGCGCAGGCGTGAAGCCGCCCGGCCGGCAGCGCCTTCGGCTGTACTTCCGGCCGCGCACCCGGGGGCCAATTGGGCGATGCGGAAAAGATCAGGTAATCTAGTATCTGCTTTTGATTCAGAAGCAGTTGGAGAATTCGCCTAGCGGCCTATGGCGCACGCCTGGAACGCGTGTTGGGTTAACGCCCTCGGGGGTTCAAATCCCCCATTCTCCGCCGGTTAAGAACCCGGCTTCGGCATCCGCCGGGGCCGGGTTCTTTCGTTTCTCAGCTTGTGGCAGAGGCGAGTACGCCGTCACGCGTCAGCGCCCGGCACGCCCAGCCGGCGAAGGCGCTCCCTGGCGGCCAGTTCGCTGGGGCCCCTGCGCCCCAACGCCAGGCGTACGACGCCGAGAACCAGCTTGGTTGCGAGCCTCACCGGCAGCGTCACGGGTCCCAGCCGTGGTACAGCCAGTCCGAGCATCTGGCGGTACCTTGGCTCCAGGCTGTACACCGCACCGGCAAACAGGATCCGGTAGCCCGGCCGGAGCACCCGGTTCAAAGGCGGGTTGCGGATGAACTCCACCGTCTCCGCCACCCGGCTGTCGACGCGGAGCTCATCGCTCTGGTACCAGCGGTCCAGTTGCCTGTGCATCTCCGCCTCGCTCAGCGGCGGTTCCTCCACTCCCATCAGTCGGCCCGCCTGGGACCACTCGCGGACATAGGCGTCGGGGCCGCCGGGTATGGCGCCACCCCAGATTTTGTGGGCTGTCAGGAACGCGTCCGTGAAAGCAAGGTGGATCCAGCTGGCCAGTTCCGGGTCGTTGGCACTGTAGTCGCGCTGCGTTCCGAGGTTGTCGCTGTAACTGCCCTGGACTGCCTCGTGCAGGCGGCGCACCCGGCGTGAGGCGTTCTCCGCGGCTTCGGTGGAACCGTATGTCACCGTGAAGATCCAGCGGATAGTGTTTGCCAGCCTGCCCAGCGGATCCTCGCGGAAGTTTGAATGTTCGTGGACGCCGGCAAGAGCTCCGGGGTGGAGGGACTGCATCAGCAGTGTGCGGATCCCGGCGACGATGGGCGACATGGAACCATGCACCGCCCACACCGCGGAACCGGGCAGGTGGTAGCCAGGGTCGTCCCCCTTCGCCAGATCGAGCTGCCACTGCGGAACGCCCTCGGAGCCGTTGCTGAACGTGTGGACAAGGCGTTTCTTGATGGGACTCAGGATGTTCTTCATTACGCACGCCCTCCTGCGGCAAACCCCGCTCTTGGGCTAATCGTAAGCACAACCCGGGCTGTCCAGGTTCGTGAACGGACTACCCGGTGGCAGCAACCGGACAGCGGTCATCCACAAAAAAACCGCAGTGTCCCGCTGCAGGGTTCCCAGGGTCCCGGCCCGTATGTTCCCATGGGAGATACCGTCAAGACAGGGGCGGCCAGTCACGTCCTGGAGTCAGTCTCATGGGCAATCACGCGGTATCCGGGAAGGACGCCACAAGCCCCAAAGGGTTGTGCCTGCCCGTTGTGCGAGCTGTGGCGGCCAGCGGGGTGCTGGCCATGGCCGTCTGGGCCGTGAACCCTTCCGGCCCCGCACCTGAAGCGGGGACCGTTGCGGCCTCCGTTATCCGTCCCGGCGCAGGCATGGGTGCCGTGGGGATTCCGGCTGGCTCCAGTACCGGCACCAGTCCAGACCGGCACGGCAGCACGGAGACGGGCGCCCCGACGTTGGACGGCCTTGTTGCAGGCCCCCTGACCGCGGCCATCCTGAGCGACCCAGATGTTGACATCGCCTTCCCGCGTCCGCTGGTAAGTGGCCACGGAGATGAGACCCCGTCTTCCCTGGCCGTGGAGCTGACAGGGGTGGGCAGGCCGCCGGCGGGGTACCTGATGGCTCCCCTCAAGCAGTTGGCCCCCTCGTCGCCCTTCGGACTCCGGGTAAGTCCGCTGTCCGGAACAGCGGGCGATTTCCACCTTGGCCAGGACTATGCGGCTCCCTGCGGCACCCAGGTCTACGCGGCTGACTCGGGAAAGGTGCGCGCCGCGGGCTGGCATCCCTGGGGCGGCGGCAACCGGGTTGAGATTGACCACGGCAACGGGCTTATCACCACCTACAACCACCTGGAGTCCATCGCCGTCCGCAGCGGGGATTCCGTCAACGCCGGGGAAGCCATTGCGCGGGTGGGCTCCACCGGATGGTCGACGGGATGCCACCTGCACTTCGAAACAATCCTCGACGGGCACCACGTGAGCCCCCAGAAGTGGCGCCTGATCCCGGTCCGGGCTTTCGGCGGCGGACCGGCTGACCTGCGGTCATACCTGCCGGGCACCGACGCTCCGTCCACCGGGCCCATACGCTGGACCATCCCGGTGGGCCAGGGCAACGAGCCTCCTCCGGCTCCCCGCTGGGTCAAGGCCCCGACGACGGCGGCTGGGTCTCCTTCTGGGCCGGCATCCTGGCTGTCGACCCTGAGGCCCGCGGACTCCGGAACGCCGTCGCCGACTGCGTGGGCCGGGTATGGCACGCCGACGCCGTCCGCGACGGAGACCGGGACGGGCACGCCGACGCCGTCCCCGACGGAGACGGAGACGGGCACGCCGACGCCGTCCCCGACTGAGACGGAGACGGGTACGCCAACACCGTCGGAGACGGGCACGCCAACACCGACGCCGACGCCGACGCCGTCGCCGGCGCCGTCGGATCCGGAGACGGGCACACCGACCCCGACGGAGCCGGGCACTCCGACCCCGACGGATCCGGGAACGGTAACACCGACACCGGTTGAGCCACCGCCTGCACCGGTTGAGCCGGAGCCTGCGCCCGTGGTTCCTGCACCGGTTGAACCCCCGCCTGCGCCGATTGAGCCCGCACCCACACCGGTCCCGCCTGTGCCGATTGAGCCCGCACCCACACCGGTCCAGCCTGCGCCGGTTGAGCCCGCGCCTACACCGGTTCAGCCTGCGCCGGTTGAGCCCGCGCCCACACCGGTTGAGCCTGCGCCGATTGAGCCCGCACCGGCGCCCACTGCGACCTTTTCAGTCGAGCCGATTCCGGCACCGATTGAGACCACAGAGCCAGAGCCGCTGCCAACAGGCACGTACGCGACCCCGGAACCCTAAGATCCAGCCGGAAGTTCACCCAGGAAACTCCAAGCCCGGACCAGTACAGTGGTTCGCCGGTAACGAATTCCAGGCATGAACAACTTTCCGAGGACGCAACCTGTGACATCCCTGTACCCGATCCCATTGACCCTGAACGACGGCACCGCCACCGACTTCGGCATGTTCAAGGGAAAAGTGGTGATGGTGGTGAACGTAGCCTCCAACTGTGGGTTCACGCCCCAGTACGCCGGCCTGGAGACGCTCTACGAAAAGTTCAGGGACCGCGGGTTCGAGATCCTCGGCGTCCCGTGCAACCAGTTCGCCGGGCAGGAACCTGGCAGTGACAGCGAGATCGCCGAGTTCTGCCAGCGGAACTTCGGGGTGACATTCCCTCTGACCGTGAAGGCGGACGTCCGCGGCAGGGGCCAGCACCCGCTCTACACGGAGCTCACCAAGTTCAAGACAGGACTGTTGCCCGGATTGGTTAAGTGGAACTTCGAGAAGTTCCTTGTCAGCCGGGAAGGGGAAGTGATGGGACGCTTTGCGCCCACAGTGGAACCTGACTCGGCGGAGGTGATCGACGCCGTCGAGAACGCCCTCGGATAAAAATGCGCCGCTGCGCCGAACGCAGCCACGCAAAAGCGCAGTTCTTGCAACTTTTTCCACATCAGCCACGGCGATTTACCCAAAGTTTGCCAAATGTCTGATTGGATAAACCTTACTGAAGGGTACAAGGGAAGCGCCGTTTCCCACCGACCACAGAGGCAGCAATGGAGCACATCGAGGCCGAACATCCCCGGCCACGCCACTTCCTTCTCCACCTGAGCGATCCCCACTTGATGGGAGGTCCGGACCCCCTTTACGGCGTCGTTGACAGCGAAGCCCGGCTCATTCAGCTCTTCGAAGAGGTCAAGGCCTCCGGTGCGCGGCCCGAGGCCGTCATCTTCACGGGGGACCTTGCCGACAAGGGCGATCCCGAGGCCTACGTCAAGCTCCGGGCCATCGTTGATCCAGCCTGCGAGGAGCTCGGGGCCAAGGTCATTTGGGCGATGGGCAACCACGACAACCGTGCCAACTTCAGGACGGGCCTGCTGGATGAGCCCGCCGACGACGGGCCCGTGGACAAGAGCTACTTCATCAACGGGCTCCGCGTCATCACAATGGACACCACCGTGCCCGGATACCACCACGGTGAACTGAGCACCTCCCAGCTTGAGTGGCTCACACGGCAACTGGACACTCCGGCCCCCGACGGCACCATCCTGGCGCTGCACCACCCGCCCGTTCCGTCAGTCCTGGATCTTTCGGTCCTGGTGGAGCTGCGGGACCAGGCCTCGCTGGAGGCTGTGGTACGGAACTCGGATGTCCGCACCATCCTTGCCGGCCACCTGCATTACTCGACGACGGCGAGCTTTGCCGGTATCCCCGTTTCCGTGGCCTCAGCCAGCTGCTACACCCAGGACCTGAACGTCCCCATCGGAGGCACCAGGGGGCAGGACGGCGGCCAGTCCTTCAACCTGGTCCACGTCTACGAGCACACAATCGTGCACTCGGTGGTTCCCATGGGACGTTCGACGACGGTGGGCGAGTACGTCTCCCCGGAAGAGACAAAGCGGCGCCTGGACGCCGCCGGGGTCCGGATTCCGGAAAGCGCCAAGCAGCGGAGCAGCGCGAAGCTCGGGCTGCCCACCAGCCGCTAGGAGCATAAAGCAAAGGTCCGTGCCGCCAGCGGCACGGACCTTTGTTTTAAGCCCTATTTTTCCCAGGGCGCCTTGATGGGGAAGTACTTGTCCAGGAAATCGGTGACCAGTGCAGCGCGCTCGTCGGCCGGCACTTCCGGGAAACTGCCGTCGTTCAGGCAGAAGAAGTCCATGTTCCGCTTGGCCAGGAGCTTGGGCAGGTACTTCAGCCCCGATTTCATGGTGGTGTCGATGTAGCGGACCTTCGCCGCCGTCTGGGTTACCGCCCGGCCGGTGAGCAGTGCGTAGTAGTGGTAGAACGAGTTGGTGACGGAGATGTTGTCCGCCGCCCGGAAACGGCTGGCAGCCGTCTTCCGGAACTCTTCCGGGAACTCGCGCTCCATCTTTGACACCACGCTGCGGCGCAGCGGTGCCGCACAGTGCTCCAGGTGGCGGGTGGTGATCCGCCCGAACCGGTTCCACAGCAGCTTGCGGTTAACGCGGGCTGCGTTCTCGAACCCGCTCCGCTCAACGGCGTTCTCACCCAGGCCGATCCGGGTTTCCGCCTCGACGAACTTGGTGATGCCGCCGGGCGTGAAAAACAGGTCCGGGCTGACCGGCCGGCCGAAGAACATGTCGTCGTTCGAATACAGGAAGTGCTCCGAGAGTCCTTCGATGTTGTGGAGTTGGCACTCCACCGCCTGCGAATTATGCGTGGGAAGCACCGAGGGGTCCGAGAAGAACTCTTCACTGCGGACAATGGTCACCGAGGGATGGTCCGCCAGCCACTCAGGAGCCGGTGAGTCCGTGGCGATGAAGATGCGGCGGATCCACGGGGCGAACATGTACACGGACCGGAGTGCGTATTTGAGTTCGTTGATTTGCCGGAAACGGGCCTCGTGGTCGTCGCCTTCGCCCAGGACAACGTCCTTCTGCTGGGCACGCCGGGCGGCAATGTACTCGGGGGAGCTTCCGTCCACCCAGGAGAACACCAGGTCGATGTCGAAGCTGATGTCGCTGGCGTGGTCGGCGAACATGTTCTCGATGGTGGGCCAGGTGTGGCCGTACCGCTCCACGGTGCCGCGGACGGCATCCTGGCGGAGCAGGGTCCTGCGCGTGAGGGAGTTCTCGATCGGCAGGATGATCTCATTGGCCTTGAAGGACCAAAGCTCAATCTGCACACCCGCGGAAGAGCCGAACTCGAAGCCGCCGTTGGGTTCCACACGGGGCCGGTACAGGCGGAAGATGCGCGCCTGCCGGTTGGTGGAAAGCTCGCCGTCCGCAACCAGCAGCGAGGTCTTCTTCTTGGCATCCACCGTCATGGAGTAGAACGGCTCGTCCCGGCAGGCTTCCACCAGGGCCACCCGCAGCTTCTTCCGGTCTTTCCAGTCCAGGGCAATGACCGGCCGGTCGTTGTTGCCCCTGACCAGCAGGTACGCAAGGTCCGCATTGGCCAGCACGTTGCGCACGAACAGGAGGTCCTCCACCATGGCCTGGTAAGGGGTCCTGGTCTGGTTGATCAGCGCGATGCGGCCCTTATGCGTGATGACATCAGGGCGGGGGTTAAGCCGCTGCTCAGCTTCGGGGGAAGTGATCTCCGCGTGGAATTGTTCCTCTACGGATGCCTGGCCTCCGTAGTAGACCTCGTCTTGAACCGGTGCTTCTGTAATGGTCGTCTCCGTGCTCGTCAAAGTAAGCGTTCTTACCTGCATGATAGCCGGGCGGCTTAAACAGCAGGTTTCGGGCAGGTTCCCGGGGCCGGGGAACCGGCTTAGGCGCCCAGCGCCTCCCGCCAGCTGCGCAGGAAAGCCCCGCCGGCGTCGTCGTGGATAACGGACGCCTCAAGCCCCAGGTCCCCGGCCGTCAGGACCGGGTACGGTTTCTCCGGGATGCCGTCGGCCGGGCGGACGTCCACATGCTTAACCGCGTGATCGTTGTGGTGAAGCCAGTCGGCCATGGCGTAGTCGGTGCGCGAATCGCCCACTGTCCGCCAGGCCGCCGGGGTGATGCCCTGCGCGGCGAGCAGTTCCACTGCCCGGCTGGCGCCCAGGTCCTTCCCAAGCCGCACCGACTCGATGTCCGTGGAGATGATGGTGGGGTCCACCCGGTAGTCCACCTCGTCGTCGGAATTGGGGGCGTGGTGGTCCAGCCGGACCACGCCAAGCCCGTGCCGGGCCATCAGTTCCATGGCGTCGGCGTCGAAGAGTTTCTGCTCTGCGAGGTAATCGGCGCTGGGTACCTCGATGTGCTGCTCCACGGACACCATGGCGCGCTTGGTCTCATCAAAGAACATGTGCTCGGCATAGTCCTCCGCCACCATGCGCCGGATGTCGTCCCCGTAAGCCGCGGGCACGGCGAGCTCCCGGTCCACGTGGACGGGGCCGGGTCCGGCTGCGGTGTAGCTGAACCACACGGCGCCCTTTTCGCAGATGGCGTGGATGATGGTCCCTGCCGGGATGCCGGCGGCGATCATGGGCTCCATCACCTGTTCCCGGATGAAAGCGTCGGAACGCCCTGTGTTGAAAACAACGGGAATCCCCGCAGCCGCGAGGGCCACCAGGTCATCGATGATCTCCCGCTTCACGTCCCGGGTCACCGGGCTTGCCACAGGCCCGTCCACATCGAGCAGGAGTGCCAGCGGCGGCATGGCAGGCGCGTGGATTCCGGGTGCGGACACGGCAGGGGACTCGGAGGCTGTCATGCCTCCATTCTGTCAGCTGAACCTTCCACAGCGCCCACGGCGGCCGGTACCGGCGGTGGCTGCAGGCAGGCCATGGTTACTGTTTGGCCACAACCTGCGGAAGGAACCGCCGGGTACTTTCGCTGGGCCCGCAGGATGCCTAGTGTGGCAAGGTGATATTCAAAGCTGTGGGCGAGGGCCGCCCTTACCCCGACCATGGTTACACGACGCCCAAGGAGTGGGCGTCGCTCCCGCCGCGTCCTGTCCGGCTGGACGAGCTGGTGACCACCAAGCGCACCCTTGACCTGGAAGCGCTGCTGGCTGAAGATTCCACTTTTTTCGGTGACCTGTTCCCGCATGTGGTGCAGTACCAGGGAACCCTCTACCTGGAGGACGGGCTGCACCGTGCCGTCCGCACCGCCCTGCACCAGCGCACCGCAATCCACGCCCGTGTCCTGGTGATAGATGGCTAGGAAGAAGCAGCAGGACGTCAGCGTCCTCCACGGCCACCACGTCGTCACCGGCCCGGAACTGCGTGCCACTTTTGGGGCCGCCCGGGCCGACGAAACAGCTCGCGTGCGCCGGCGCGTGCTGCACGGGGTTGTCCTGGTCCTGCTTGTGGGCCTCATCGCAGCGGCCATCATCACGGCGTTGGCGATCATCAACGGGCAGCTGAAGATCCCCGCAGCGGCGCCCGCGGAACAATCCGTCTCCACCTGCCCGGCCGCAACGTTCGACTACACCCCGAACGACCAGATCAACCTGAACGTGTACAACTCCACCAGCCGGCCCGGGCTGGCACGTTCAGTGGCGGATGAGTTCCTGGCCAGGAAGTTCGTGGTGGGCGCCGTGTCCAACGTTGATGCGGGCTACCGTGGGGCTGCCGCCGTGATTTCGGGAGCGGCCGGGCAGTCTGCGGCGTTCAGCGTCCAGCGGAACCTGCCGGGCTCGGACTACTTCCAGGACAGCAGGACGGACGGGAGCGTGGACGTGATCCTTGCCCAGGACTACTCGGCGCTCACGCCGCCGGACCTCGTTGACCAGACGCCGGGAACCCTCAGCTGTCCGCGGGAAAGCCGCCGAGTTGCGGACGACGACAAGTGGCCAGTCTTCCCGTCGGCGGCGCCCACACCGTGAACTTCGGCGGGTACGTCAGCCGGCCACAGCCGGAAGGGGGCTTACCCTGATGGGGCGGCCGTCGTCGTCGAACCTGGCGCCGGCACCGAGCTGGATGAAGCGGACGGTCCGGGCCACGCGTGCTTCCAGTTCGGCGGGCTCGTCACTGCCCCTGGCTGCGCTGGAGGACAACGTGCCCAGGATGAGCTGTGCCTGCTGGTTGATGTCGGCCGCCGGCAGGTAGCCCTGCTCCATTCCGTCCCGCAGGATGCCCTGCAGCAGGACGCTGAGCTCGCCAACGTGGTCAGCGAGCTTGGCAAAGGACGACGGCGACAGCACGGCTCCCATGGCGGGTCCCGGCGGCAGGTGGCGGCGGCTGAGGTCGACCACCTGGGCGCGGACGTACAGGGCGAGCCGGTCCACGGGGTTGTCCAGCTGCCCCAGGGAGTCCCGCAGTTCGGAGAGGAACTTCTCGGTCTCATCGAGGGCGTAGGAGATCAGCAGCTCCTCGATGTCCGCGTAGTAGTTGTACACGGCGGTCCGGCCCACGCCCGCATGCCGGGCCACGTCCGTCATGGTCAGGCCGGGCAGGCCGTGGGAGAAGAGGAGTTCGCCGAAGGCGGTGAGGATGCGGCGCTGGGTGTCCGCTCGCTGCTCGGCGTTGCTGGCCGCTGAAATCCTGGGCATACAGACACTTTACCGCGATGTGTCAGTAAACGCCCTGACATTTCCTTGGCGCTCTTTAGGCGGGGCAGCCGTCCGGCCCGCAGGCTCCGCCCTCCGCGGAATTGACCAGCACCAGCGGGTTGGCGTCCTGCCATGCCTGGTCCAGGGCTGCCGAGAACGTCTCCGTAGGCTGGGCCCCGGAAAGGCCGAACTTCCGGTCGATGACAAAGAACGGGACACCGCTGATACCCAGGGACCGCCCCTCTTCGACGTCGAATCGGACGTCATCCGCATACTTGTCCGTGGTGAACAGCTCGTCCACCTCGGCCACGCCGATGCCCAGGCCCACCGCCAGCGACGTCAGGTACTCGCGGCTGCCGATGTCCTTGCCATGCTCGAAGTGGTCACTGAGCAGGCGCTCCTTGGCGGCGTCCTGCTTGCCGTGCGCGGCAGCGAGGTGGATCAGTCGGTGTGTCGTGAAGCTGTTGGCCACAACCACGGAATCGAAGCGGTAGTTCAGCCCTTCGCCCCTCGCTTCCTGGGCTACGTGGTCGAACATCTGTGAAACCTGCTGCGGCGGCATGCCCTTGCGGGTGCTCAGGTAGTCCAGCTCGGTTCCGTCGTAGTGTTCGGGAAGGGCGGGGTCGAGCTGGTAGCTCCGCCAGGTCACCTCCACCGCATCCCGGTGCGGAAACGCTGCCAGGGCGGCTTCAAAGCGGCGCTTGCCGATGTAGCACCACGGGCACGCGACGTCGGACCAGATTTCAATCTTCATGGTCCCAACAACCCCGCCGATGCTGCGGTCATTCCTTGGCCCCGTGTTAGATACCTCTCAGTAGGCCTTGTCCCCGTACAGTTCGTGGGCAATAGTCAGATTGTGGGTTATGCAGACGCCCTCGGGGTATCGCACTCCAACAGCGCCGCGGGCCTGGCCAGGTTCCGCGGAGGCGCCCGGCCCACTGGGGAGCCCGGCCTGTCATTTTTCCTGGAGGTCAGGGATGCGGATAGGACTCGTTGCTGGACCCTGGATACCGGTTCCACCATCTACTTACGGCGGAACTGAGCGGGTTGTGGACAGCCTGGCCAGGGGCTTTGCCGCTGCCGGGCACGAGGTGTTGCTGGCGGCGCCGTCGGACAGCTCCTGCCCGGTGCCCCTGGCTCCTGGCATGAGGACCTCGGTCCCGCACCAGCTGAACCGGACACTCTCCGAACTCAGCCAGGTAGCACGCGCCTATGCGGGAATGGGTGGCGTGGACATCATCCATGACCACACTCTGGCCGGGCCTTTGTATCTGCACAGGCCAGAGGGGATCCCCGTGGTGACGACGATCCACTGCAGGCTCGACGCCGGCGCGGCTGACATCTACGGTGCAATTGCCCGTAGGGCCGCGGTGATTGCGATTTCCCGTGACCAGGCTTCGCACGCTCCGGACGTGCCCGTGACCCGGGTGATCCATCATGGGATGGATATCGCCTCGGTGCCTGTAGGGTCCGGCCGCGGTGGGTACCTCTGCTTCGTAGGGAGGGCTTCCCGGGACAAGGGGCTGTTGGAAGCCGTGAGGATCGCCCGGGAGGCAGGAATACCGCTGAGGATCGCGGTCAAAGTGCGCGAGCAGGATGAGGTCACCTATTTCCGCGACGTCATCGAACCCATTCTGGGGCCGAACGAAGACTTTATGGGGGAAATGGATGACGCGGCGAAGTACCGGCTGATGGGGGAGGCAATCGCGTTCCTGAACCCGATTCAGTGGCCCGAACCATTCGGCCTGGTCATGATTGAGGCACTGGCCACCGGCACGCCGGTCATCGGCACCCCAGCAGGCTCAGCGCCCGAAATCATCGATCACGGGCGGACCGGATTCCTGGGGTCCACCGACCAGCTGGCCGGCCTTGTCCATAAGGCAGCGGGCCTGGACCGCGCGCTGTGCCGGCGGACGGTGGAGCAACGGTTCAGTGAAGAACGCATGGTGAACGATTACTTGCGGCTGTTCGGGGATCTCCTTGGGGGCAAGATGCCCGCAGGGGTTCCGCATGCCGCCGGCTTGCACCAGAATCTTTAAGGGGCGGGCAGTCTTCGGATCCCCGGCAGGAGCCCGCCCCTAACCGAAGGAGCCCCTTCATGACTGCATGGAACGCCGACACCGAAGCCGCTGCCTCAGAGTCAGGTTCGGTCACGGTGGTGGAGGGGTCCTCATTCTGCATTTCTTCCGGAACGGGGGACATCAGCGCTGACAGCGGTACCTACGGAGCCTTTTTCCAGGACACGCGCATTGTTTCCCACTGGATCCTGAGAATCAATGGCTCCCTCCGCGAGCCTCTGGGCGCGCAGCGGCCCAAACCCTTCGAAGCTGTGTTCGTTGGCAGGGCAAAAGGGTCCCGACGCCAGTTTGATGGCCCCCTGGTGGTGCGGCAGCACCGCCACGTCGGCCCTGGCCTGCAGGATGACATCACGCTGGAAAACTACTCGGCGGAGCCTGTGGAGTGCGAGGTTGAGCTTTTTGTGGACGCAGACCAGTCCGACCTTTTTGATGTCAAGGTCGGGCGGAGCTCCCGGCACCCGGACTCTGTCCGCACGGTCCGCGACGGCCAGCTTGTGATCGAAAGCGCCCGCAACGGGCAGCGGCGCGGCACCGCTGTCCGCGCCCGCGGTGCCGACGTAACTACAGACGGGCTCCGCTTCCACGTGACCGTCCCGCCCCGCGGCAAGTGGGCCACCAGCGTCATCGTGGTTCCCCTGATCAACGGCGAGGCTCCGGCCGGAGCCTTCTCCGAGGCCGGGCCCCCACACCACCGGGAAGGCGTCCGCCGGCACCGCAACTGGGAGCAGAAGGTCCCGGTGATCACCGTGGCGGACGCCAACCTGCAGAACGTCCTGAACCGCAGCCAGAGCGACCTGGGTTCACTCCGCATTTTTGATCCGCACCACCCCGAGCGTGCAGCTGTGGCGGCCGGCGCACCCTGGTTCATGGCTCTGTTCGGGCGTGACTCCATCCTGGCCTCCTACATGAGCCTCATGGTTGATCCCACGTTGGCGGCAGGGACGCTGCAGACTTTGGCCGGTCTCCAGGGGACGAAGGTGGACCAGGATTCAGAGGAGGAACCGGGGCGCATCCCGCACGAAGTCCGGCTGGGCGTCACCGCAGGCCTGGCATTGGGAGGTACAGCCTATTACGGAACCGCGGATGCAACCCCGCTGTTCGCGGCCCTCGTCGGGGAACTCAGCAGATGGGGCCTGTCACGGGACATCGTTGAACCATTGCTTCCCCATGTGGACCGTGCACTGGACTGGATCGAGCATTACGGCGACCGCGACGGTGACGGGTTCGTGGAGTACATCCGGCCCAATGACCACGGGCTCGTCAACCAGGGTTGGAAAGACTCCTGGGACGGCATCAACTTCGCTGATGGCACCATGGCAGAGGCGCCCATTGCCCTCTGCGAAGTCCAGGCCTACGTCTACGGCGCCTACGTGGGCCGGTCCCTGCTGGCCCGCTGGAGCGGCGACCGCGCCCTGGAACAGCACTGGGAGGCGCGCGCCGCCGAGTTGAAGGCTGCTTTCAACGAGAAGTTCTGGCTGCCGGACAAGGGCTATTTCGCCGTGGCATTGGATAAGGACAAGCGGCCCGTGGACGCCTGTACTTCAAACATGGGGCACTGCCTGTGGATGGGCATCGTGGATGAGGATAAGGCGGCATCCGTCGTTGAGCACCTGATGTCGCCGCAGATGTTTACCGGCTGGGGGATCCGCACCCTGGGTTCCGACATGGGCGCCTACAACCCCGTCAGTTACCACAACGGTTCAGTGTGGCCCCATGATTCCGCCCTGGTTGCCACCGGGCTGATGCGCTACGGGTTCGTAGAGGAGGCCCGGCAGCTGGCCACCGGTCTCTTCGACGCCGCCGAACACTTCGATGGCAGGCTGCCCGAACTCTTCTGCGGCTTTGACCGCGGCGAGTTCGAAGCTCCTGTGCCGTACCCAACCGCATGCTCGCCGCAGGCCTGGGCTGCTGCTGCGCCGGTGCAGCTGATCCGCGCGCTCCTCCGGTTCGACCCCGTGTTCACCCGCGGAGTGGTGCACCTCGCGCCCATCCTGCCGGAGGCCCTGGGCGACTTCCAGGCCGCGAACGTCCTGCTGGACACCTCCCGGATCACCATCAGGGCCCACGGAACGGGCGGCAGCATTGATGGGCTGCCGCCCGGCCTTAAACTCCTCGCCGAGCCACGTCCGCCCCTGGCCTACCCGCCCCAGGTCTATCCGGCCCAGGGCGCCTGACAGGAGCAGTGCGGACCAGTCAGGGAACCTCCCGCTCAAGCACGAAGTCGTGTTCAACCGCGCTGCCCAGCCGGAATGACTTGGTTCCCACCTTGCGGAACCCGGACTTCCCATAAAACCGGATGGCCCGGGCGTTCTGGCTGTTGACTCCCAGCCAGACGCCCCGGCCGCCGGCTTCCGCCGCCGCCTGGAGGCTGGCGTGCATCAGTTCGGCGGCGGCCCCGAGCCCGTGGTGTTCCGGGTGGACGTAGCACTTGCTCAGCTCCACTGACGGAACGATTCCCAGCGCCGCAACGACGTCCGGGTCTTCGGGCGGCCGGTTCACCAGCAGGCTGTAGCCACGCAGCCCCCCGCGGTCGATCACCAGGATGGTGGTGTCCGGATCGGCCAGGTAGTCCTGAAAGTGGCGTTCACTGAGCGTGTTCGCAAGGTGCGCTGCGATGTCATCAGGTGACGCCGACGGCGGGCACGCCAGCGGAAAGGTGACAGCCGCCAGCGCAGCCAGCGCGCCGGCGTCGTCCGCTGCCGCCTTTCGGATGGAAGAGGTCATGCAGGGATTTTACGTCCCTGCCGTCGGAGTTTTTGTCCAGATATGCAGGCTTCAAGGCCTCACAACCCTGCATATCTGGACAAAAACTCTTGGGGTTACTGTTTGAAAGCGGCGTCGAAGGAAGTGTTCGACGGCGGGAAGTCGAACTTCTTGAGGGCAGCGAGGGCTTCGGGGGCGCCGTGCAGGCGGTCCATGCCGGCGTCTTCCCATTCGACCGAGATGGGGCCGTCGTAGCCGATCGCGGACAGCGCGCGGAAGGACGCTTCCCAGGGGACGTCGCCGCGTCCGGCGGAGACGAAGTCCCAGCCGCGGCGGGGGTCGCCCCAGGGGAGGTGGGAACCCATGACGGTGTTCCGGCCTGTCTGGCGGACCTTGGTGTCCTTGCAGTCCACGTGGTAGATCCGGTCCTTGAAGTCCCAGATGAAGGAGACGGGATCGATGCCCTGCCACATCATGTGCGAGGGGTCCCAGTTCAGGCCGAACGCTTCGCGGTGGCCAATCGCTTCGAGGGTGCGGACGGTGGTCCAGTAGTCGTAGGCGATTTCGGAGGGGTGGACCTCGTGGGCGAACCGGACGCCGCATTCGTCGAAGACGTCCAGGATGGGGTTCCAGCGGTCGGCAAAATCCTGGTAGCCGGCGTCGATGACCTTTTCGGGGACGGGCGGGAACATGGCGACGTACTGCCAGATGGAAGAGCCTGTGAAGCCGACGACGGTGTCCACGCCGAGTGCCTTGGCGAGCCGGGCGGTGTGCTGCATTTCCTCGGCGGCACGCTGGCGGACGCCTTCGGGGTCGCCGTCGCCCCAGACCTTGGCCCCCACGATGGCCTGGTGGCGGAAGTCGATGGGGTCATCGCAGACAGCCTGGCCTTTGAGGTGGTTGGAGATGGCCCAGACTTTGAGGTTGTACTTCTCCAGCAGGGCGAGCTTGGACTCGACGTAGCCGGGCTCGTCCCAGCGCCAGGCGTCCAGGTGGTCTCCGGAGACGGCGATTTCCAGGCCGTCGTAGCCCCAGCCGGAGGCGAGCCTGGCGACTTCCTCGAGCGGCAGGTCGGCCCACTGGCCGGTGAACAGGGTAAACGGGCGGGGCATGTCAGGCTCCTTCGGTGGCGGGGGAGAGCTGGACCAGGGTGCTGTTGGAGGCGGCTGATTGCTCCACGGCGTCCAGGATGCGCTGGACTTCCAGTCCGTCCTCGAACGACGGCGACGGCGCGGTTCCGGAGCTGACGGCCAGCAGGAAGTCGCGGACCTCGTGCGTGAACGTGTGCTCCCAGCCGATGATGTGGCCCTGCGGCCACCACGCGTCAAGGTAGGGGTGCTCGGGTTCGCTGACCAGGATCCTGCGGAACCCCTGCTCCCGGGCGGGTGCGGTTGCGTCGAGGAACTGGAGTTCGTTGAGGTTTTCCAGGTCGAAGCGCAGGGCCCCCTTGTCGCCGAAAACCTCGAGCTGCAGGGAGTTCTTCCGGCCGGTGGCCACCCGGGATGCCTCCACTGAGGCGATGGCCCCGGAGGCGAGGGACAGCGTTGCCCAGGCGGCATCGTCGACCGTTACGTCCTCGAGCCCGCCCGCGGGACCGCCCGTGCCGGGGCGGCGGTTGACGAACGTGTGGGTCCGGCCCGAGACTTCCGTGACCTGGTCCCCGAGCAGGAACAGGACCTGGTCGATGGCGTGCGACGCGATGTCGCCGAGGGCCCCTGACCCGGCGGTTTCCTTGCGGAGGCGCCAGGTCATGGGTGCCTGGTCATCCGCGAGCCAATCCTGCAGGTAGGCGGCGCGGACGTGCCTGACCGTTCCTATCCTGCCCTCGCCGATGAGCTCCCTGGCCAGGGCGAGGGCCGGAACCCTGCGGTAGTTGAACCCCACCATCGACTGCACGCCCCGGGCCCTGGCGGCGCCGGCGGCAGCGGTCATGGCCTCAGCCTCCGCCATTGTGTTGGCCAGCGGCTTTTCCAGCAGTACGTGCTTGCCGGCAGCCAGGGCGGCGATGGCGATTTCGGCGTGCATCCAGCCGGGTGCGCAGACGTCGATGATGTGGATGTCGTCCCGGTCCAGGACAGTCCGCCAGTCCGTGGCGGTTTCTGCCCACCCGTATTTGGCGGCGGCCTCCGCAACGGCTTCGGCGTCCCGTCCCACCAGGACTTTCTGCTCGAACGCGGGGACGTCGAAGTAGCTGGCGACGTTCCGCCACGCGTTGGAGTGTGCCTTGCCCATAAAGGCGTAGCCGATCATGGCCACGCCCAGCGGCGCGGTGGTGCCTGCGCCCGGGCTCATGCGGAGTCTCCGAGGGTCAGGGTTTCCGGTGCCCAGTCTTCGGGGAGGGGTGCCGACGCCGGCGCGGAGCTTGCCACGTCCACGAACGTTCCCGAATCCATGGACTCCGAGATGGAGACCATCGCATCCAGCACGTGGTAGGCCAGGTCGCCGGTGGCACGGTGCGCGACACCGGCGCGGAGCGAGCGCGCCATGTCCAGGACGCCCATGCCGCGGCCGTTCGCGGGCCCCGTGGCCGGGACGGTGGTCCAGTCCTCGTCGCCTGCCCGCCAGAGCTTGACGTCGCCGTCGAAGTTGTTGGGATCCGGCAGGGAAAGGGTGGCCTCGGTTCCGGTGATCTCCACGAAGCCCATCCGGGTACGCGGGGACTCGAAGGAGAAGACGCTGTGGGAGGATGCTCCGCTCTCGAACTGGGCCATCGCTGAGACGTGGGTGGGGACTTCCACCGTGAATTCCTCGCCAGCCTTGGGGCCGGAACCGATCACGCGGACTTCTTTGGATTTAGAGCCGACGGCGGCCACCTTGCGGATGGAGCCGAAGGCCTGCACCAGGGTGGTGAGGTAGTACGGGCCCATGTCGAACAGCGGGCCCGCCCCGTACTGGAACAGGAAGGCCGGGTTGGGGTGCCAGGACTCCGGTCCGGGCGTCTGGAACGTGGTCATGGCCGTCAGCGGGGTGCCGATGTCGCCGCGCTGGATCAGGCGCAGCGCGGTCTGGAGGCCGGCGCCAAGGAAGGTGTCGGGAGCGCAGCCCAGGCGGATGCCTGCGGAGTCGGCCGTCTTGAGCAGGCCCAGCCCGGATTCCCGGTCCAGGGAGAACGGCTTTTCCGTCCAGACGTGCTTGCCGGCGTTGACGGCTGCGGTGGCCACCTCCACGTGGGCTGCCGGGATGGTCAGGTTGACGATGATTTCGACGTCGGGATGGTGCAGTGCCTTCTCCACCCCGCCCCACTCGGCGATTCCGTATTCCTTGGCCCGGGCCTCGGCGGCCTCCTCGAAGAGGTCCGCAATGACGTGGACCTTGAGGTCAGGGAACGTGGTGAGGTTGTCCAGGTACTGCTTGCTGATGTTGCCCGCGCCGATGACGCCGACGCCAACCGGGCCCTTGGCCATGGAGGGGATGCTCATGCCTGGGCTCCTTCGGTGTTGGCGGCGGCGTTCTTTGCGGTGCTCCCGGCGGCATTGAGGAACGCAAGGCTCTCCTCGATGCCCTCGAAGATGTCCCCGGCGTAGTCGTCGAATTCCACCACGCCCACCTCCAGGGAGGTGGCGGCGGCGATGACGTCCAGGACCGGAACCCGGCCCTTGCCTGCAGGCTGCTGCGCCTTGGTGTCCGTAGTGAGGGGCCCGTCCTTGATGTGGATCAGCTTCACCCGGTCGCCGAGCTTGGCGAGGATGTCCACGGGGTCCTGCCCGCCGACAGCCACCCAGTAGGTGTCCACTTCAAGGACCAGCTCCGGATCGAGCAGGCCGGCGAAGTATTCCAAAGCAGTCCGGCCCTCAATGGTGGACTCCAGCTCCCATTGGTGGTTGTGGTAGCCAACCCGGATGCCGTATTCGGCGCCCTTCTTGGCGGCTTCATTCAATGCCGCTGCCGTGGCCTGGATGTCCTCTGCCGTCTGCCAGCGGTCGGCGGGGATGAACGGGTCGATTACCGTGCTGATGCCCAGGTTTTTGGCCGCCGCGAAGATCTGGTCCTGGTCCTGGCTGAGCAGCGGTGCGTGGCCGGACGGTGCCGTCAGTCCGTTCTCTTTCAGGGCAGCGCCCAGTTCCTTTGCGGTGGCCACGAAGTTGTAGGGCTCCACCTGGGTAAAGCCGATGTCCGCGACCCTGCGGATGGTTCCTTCGAGGTCCTCCTGGATGGCGTCACGCAGGGTGTAGAGCTGAATTGAGTAGGACAAGGTGTCTCCCGGTTGCTTGGCCGCGATGGCAAGTGCTGTGATGCAGGTCTACCTGCAAAGCTAGGATCACTTTTGCCGAACGTCAAGCAAAAGTTGCTGCCGTGACATAAATAAGTAGATCTGCTATCCATGTCCTATGAACAAGACCACCGCCCGGCAGGCTCCCGCTGAGCCCCAGGCGTTGCCCGGCCGCGCCGGCGACATCTTCCAGCTGCTGCGGGACGGCAGGGCCCGCACCCGCGCCGAGCTGGCCGGCACCACAGGCCTGGCCAGGTCAACCGTTGCCGCCCGGATTGACGCCCTGATCTCTTCCGGACTCGTTGGCCCGGCCGGTGAGGCAATCTCCAGCGGCGGGAGGCCGCCGTCGCGTTTTGCCTTCAACCCGGCCGCCCGGGTGGTGCTGGCGGTGGACGTCGGAGCAACGCACGTGGCGCTCGCCGTGACGGACCTGGGCGGCTCTGTGCTTGCTGAACGGCGGGTGGACCAGCAGGTGGCGGACGGGCCGGAGAAAGTCCTGGGGCTGGTGGTCCGCGAGGCAGTGAAACTGCTGACGGCGGCCTCGCGGGGCGTGGCGGATCTTGCGGGTGTGGGGATCGGGCTGCCCGGACCCGTGGAGCATGACACGGGGCGCCCCGTAAAGCCGCCCATCATGCCCGGCTGGGACGGGTTCGATGTGGTCCGGTTTGTCCAGCGCTCGCTGCCGGTCCCCGTGCTGGTGGACAATGACGTCAACATCATGGCACTGGGTGAGCGAACCGCCCATTGGCCCGACCATGACAACTTCATCTTCGTGAAAGTGGCCACGGGCATCGGCGCGGGCATCATCAGCAGCGGCGAGCTGCAGCGCGGAGCCAACGGCACAGCCGGCGACCTGGGCCATGTCCGCGTCCCCCGCGGAGACGACGTCCTGTGCCGCTGCGGAAACCACGGCTGCCTTGAAGCCCTCGCCTCAGGACCGGCGATCGCCGCAGCCCTGCGCGGTGAAGGGCTGGAGGCGGCGAAGGGGGCGGACGTGGTCAGCCTGGTGGCCCAGGGAAACCAGCAGGCAATCCAGGCCCTGCGCCAGGCAGGCCGGGACGTGGGCGATGTGCTTGCCACCGTGGTGAACCTCCTGAACCCCTCCGTCATCGTGATCGGAGGAAGCATCGGAGACTCGGGTGAGCACCTCGTGGCCGGCGTCCGGGAGGTTGTCTACCGGCGCTCGCTGCCCCTTGCCACGTCGCAGCTCCGGATCGGGCTGTCCCATGCGGGCGACAAGGCCGCCATCCTCGGCGCCAGCCAGCTGGTGACCCAGCATGTCCTTTCCCCGGCGGTTATCGAGGCAACTCTGGCCGGAAACGCCATGGCCGGCTGAGACCCGGCTACGGTGTGATGGTCCGGACGGGCGCGCCGGCCAGCCAGGCGGTGATGTCCTCAAATGCCCCGCCGTAGAACTGGCGGTAGCTTTCCCGCGTGACGTAACCGAGGTGCGGCGAGAGCACCGTATTGGGCGCGGTGAGGAGCGGATGCCCTGCCTGCAGCGGTTCCTGGTCGAACACGTCCAGCGCCGCCCCCCGGATCCAGCCCTCGCTGAGGGCCTTCAGCAGTGCGTCCTGGCTGACCAGCGGGCCCCGGGCGGTGTTGACCAGGATGCCTTCGGGTCCCAGCAGGCGCAGCTCCGGTTCGCCCACGATGTTTTCCGAGCGTGCGGAGAGCCTCAGGTGGAGTGTGGCGACGTCGGACTGGCGGAACAGCTCTTCCTTGGACACCAGCCGCGCACCGGCCTCCTCCGCCGCCCCGGCCGTCAGGTTCTGGCTCCACGCCAGCACCTCCATCCCGAAGGCCTGCCCGTAGGCTGCAATGCGGCGCCCGATCTTGCCAAGCCCCACAACGCCGAGCGTTTTTCCTGCCAGCTCGAACCCCACCGAGGTCTGCCAGTTACCCGCCCGCAGGGAGTTTTCCTCGGCCGTCAGGTTCCGGGCGATGGCCAGCAGGAGTGCCCACGTCAGCTCGGGAGCGGCGGTGGGAGAACCCGGAGTGCCGCAGACAGTGATGCCCTGCTCGGCAGCGGCGGCAACATCAATGGAGGCATTCGCCATCCCGGTGGTCACCAGGAGCTGGAGGCCGGGAAGTTTTTCGAGCACTTCGCGCGGAAAAGCGGTCCGCTCGCGCATGGCCACCACCATGGTGGCATCCGCCAGCGCTGCCACCAAGGACTCGGGTGAGGCGAAAGGTTCGCGGTAGGTAACAACACTTACCCCTTCCGCTTCCAGGGCTGCCCAGTCGGCAAAACCATGGGCCACATTCTGGTAGTCATCAAGGATGGCGAGGCGGTGCTGCATGGCGTTGTCCTTCGTCCCGGATCTCTCTGGCGTGAAGTTCATCGTAAGCCCGCGGGTCCTGCGGGGACGCCTGGAACCGCTGAACCGCCGGCCGTGATAGCAATGGGAGTGATGAAACCACCCCCAGACCGGTCCCTGGCCCTGTGAGCGGCCGGATCCTCGCCCGGATTCCCTACAGCTGGATCCTGCTGGCCTGCATAGGCCTGTTGGCACTTAACCTTCGGGGCCCGTTCATAGCCGTTGCCCCGGTGGTGGACCTGATGCAGGCCGAGCTCAACTTCTCGCCGGTGATGTTGGGGCTGCTGACCAGCATCCCGGTCCTCTGCTTCTCCCTGGCCGCGCCCCTGGCATCCTTGGCAGCCAGGAAGTTCGGCGCCGAGTTCGCAGTGACGCTGACCATCCTTGGGGTGCTGGCCGGCGTCCTGGTCCGTTCCTCGGGAGGTCCGGTCCTGGTGATGGCCGGCACGGTTGTGATCGGCCTGGCCATTACAGTGGGCAACATCGCGGTGCCCCTGATTATCCGCCGCGACTTTGCGCCGGCCCGGCAGGGGACCGCGATGGGCATCTACACGGCAGCCCTCAACATCGGCTCGTTCCTGACGTCGGTGATCACGGCGCCACTGGCCAGCGTGGCGGGGTGGAGGTTCGCACTGGGATCCGTGGCGGTCCTGGCGGTGGTAGCGGTGGCGTTCTGGATCCTGGCGGTGGGTCCGCGAAGCGCATTCCTGGTCTCGCCCGAAAGCACAGCGAACAGCAGCCTGGCGCCGGTCCGGGGCTCGCGCTGGATCACTGCGGGGCTGACAGCGGGCTTCGCCGGGCAGGCGTTCTCCTACTACGGGGTGACAGCCTGGCTGCCAAGTTACCTCAACGACGAGCTGGGAATGTCCGCAACCGAGGCCGGCGCTGCTTCCTCCATCTTCCAGATCCTCGCCATCGTGGGCGGTCTTGGAGTGCCGTTTGCCGCCAAATACATGAGCATGGCGTCCCTGGCGGTCACCTTGGGTGTCCTGTGGATTACCGTGCCCGCCGGGCTGCTGCTGGCTCCCGGGGCCTGGTGGCTGTGGTCCACCGCCGGCGGTATCGCCCAGGGCGGCGGCATCACCGTCATCTTCATCGCCATCATCCGGCTGGCCAGGGACCAGGCGTCGGCTGGACGCATGTCCGCCGTGGTGCAGGGCGCCGGCTACGCAATCGGAGCTTCCGCCCCGCCGCTGGTGGGCTACATCCACGACGTCTCGGGCTCCTGGACCCCGGCACTGCTGGTGATCCTGGCGTCCGTGCTGACGTTTTTTGCCAGCACTGCCCTCTCCGTGCGGCAGGTGCCAAAGGGCCGCTGAGCCAGGCGCCGCCGTCGTATGTCCTTCCCTACCTGGGGACGCTCTCTCACTTAACGCAGCCTAACGAGAAACGCTCTCTCACTTTCCGGGGGAAAGTGAGAGAGCGATCGGAAATTCCCTGCGTTAAGTGAGAGAGCGTCCGGGGTGGGGATGCTCCGTCGCCGGGCCGGCCCTCCGGATTTCGGAGGTGCCTGTTGCGAAGGGCGTGCCGGCCCGGCGAACGGAATTCTGGTTATGCGGCGGCGAGTTCCTCGACCGTGGCCTTCTCGCGGGCTTCGGTCAGGTACCGCGCATAGGCGGGGAGGGTGAGGAAGGACGGGAAGTCCTGGGCCATGGTGACCTCCTCGAAGATGTCGCGGGCGTCTTCGAAACGGTCACCGTCGAAGCGTTCCAGCCGCGCGAATTCCTCGTCCAGGAGTTCCTCGATCCAGTGGTGGGTGACGATTTCTCCACGATCCGTGATGGCGCTGGAGAACATCCACTGCCAGAGCTGCGAGCGGGAGATTTCCGCGGTGGCGGCGTCCTCCATGAGGTTGTGGATGGCCACCGCGCCGTTGCCGCGGAGCCAGGATTCGATGTAGCGGATGCCCACTTCGATGTTGTTGCGGATGCCCTGCTCGGTGATGGTGCCGGTGGTGGCAGCAACGTTGATGAGGGCGCGGTCGTCCGGGACCACGTCCTCGCGGGTGCGGTCCAGCTGGTTGGGCTTGCTGCCCAGGATGCTGTCGAACACCTCGCGGCAGACCGGCACCAGGTCCGGGTGGGCCACCCACGAGCCGTCGAAGCCGTCGTTGGCCTCGCGGGTCTTGTCCGCACGGACCTTCTCCAGGGCGTTGGCGTTGGCGGCCTCGTCCTTGCGGTTGGGGACAGCTGCGGCCATGCCGCCAATGGCCATGGCGCCGCGCTTGTGGCAGGCACGGACCAGCTGTTCGGTGTAGGCACGCATGAAGGGCTGCGTCATGGTCACCTGGCTGCGGTCCGGCAGGACGAAACGGGGGCCGCGGGTGCGGAAGTTCTTGATCAGCGAGAAGATGTAGTCCCAGCGGCCGGCGTTAAGTCCGGCGGCGTGGTCCCGCAGTTCGTAGAGGATCTCCTCCATTTCGAAGGCCGCGGTGATGGTTTCGATCAGCACGGTGGCGCGGATAGTGCCCTGCGGGATGCCGAGCAGGTCCTGGGCCAGGATGAAGATGTTGTTCCACAGGCGGGCTTCGAGGTGGTTCTCAATTTTCGGCAGGTAGAAGTACGGGCCCTTGCCCTGGGCCAGGAGGCGGCGGGCGTTGTGGAAGAAGAACAGGCCGAAGTCCACGATGCCGCCGGCGATGGGTTCGCCGTCGATCAGCATGTGCTTTTCGGGCAGGTGCCAGCCGCGGGGGCGGACCACGATGGTGGGCAGGTCACCGGCGGGGCGGAGCTTGTACTCCTTGCCCTCGGGGGAGGTGAAGTCGATGCGCCGCTCCAGGGCGTCGGTGAGGTTCAACTGGCCCTTGATGACATTCCGCCAGGTAGGGGTGGAGGAGTCCTCCATGTCAGCGAGCCACACTTTGGCCCCGGAGTTTAGGGCATTGATGGTCATCTTCTTGTCCACCGGTCCGGTGATTTCCACGCGGCGGTCCTCCAGCCCCGGGGCCGGGGGAGCGACGCGCCAGGACGGGTCGTTGCGGATTTCCTCGGTTTCGCGGAGGAACCGCGGGTCCTGCCCGGCAGCGATCTCAGCTCGCCGCGTCCGGCGTGCCTGCAGCAGTTCCTGCCGCCGGGCCGCCGTCGACCGGTGCAGCTTTGCTATGAAAGCCAAGGCATCCGGGGTGAGCACCTCGTCCTGCCGGCAAATCGGCTGCGCGGTCATGGTGATTCCATTGATGGTGAAACTGTCAGTGAAGCTGTTCATTTCGGTCTCCTGGTGCAGGGCCCAACTGGGTAGCAGTAAGTGCCGTTTTGAGCCTTCAAAACGACACTTACTGCTACTTGCTTGGGAAAGATTTAGTGGAACTGGCCCTCTTCGGTCGATCCGACCAGTGCGAGGGTGGATGCGTTCGGGTTGAGCGCAGTGGCGATGTCGTCGAAGTAGCCGGTGCCGACTTCGCGCTGGTGCTTGGTTGCGGTGTAGCCGCGGGATTCGGAGGCGAATTCCTTCTCCTGCAGTTCGACGTAGGCGCTCATGCCTTCCCGGGCGTAGCCGTGGGCGAGATCGAACATCGAGTAGTTCAGGGCGTGGAAGCCGGCCAGGGTGATGAACTGGAACGTGAAGCCCATGGCGCCAAGTTCACGCTGGAACTTCGCGATGGTGGCGTCGTCCAGGTGCTTGCGCCAGTTGAACGACGGCGAGCAGTTGTAGGAGAGCATCTGGTCCGGGAACTCGGCCTTTACCGCTTCGGCGAACTTGCGGGCCAGCTCGAGGTCCGGGGTGCCCGTTTCCATCCAGATGAGGTCGGAGTACGGGGCGTAGGCCTTGGCGCGGGCGATGCAGGGTTCGATGCCGTTGCGGACCTTGTAGAAGCCTTCTGCGGTGCGCTCGCCAGTGATGAACTCCTGGTCCCGCTCGTCGACGTCGGAGGTGATCAGGGTGGCTGCCTCTGCGTCGGTACGGGCGATGACCACGGACGGGGTGCCGGCGACGTCGGCGGCCAGGCGGGCGGCGTTCAGAGTGCGGACGTGCTGTTGGGTTGGGATGAGCACCTTGCCGCCGAGGTGGCCGCACTTCTTCTCCGAGGCGAGCTGGTCCTCCCAGTGAACGCCTGAGGCGCCGGCCTGGATCATGGACTTCATCAGTTCGTACGCGTTGAGCGGTCCGCCGAAGCCTGCCTCGGCATCGGCGATGATCGGGACCATCCAGTCCTCGACCGTCTGGACGCCTTCGGAGAACTCGATCTGGTCTGCCCGGAGGAGGGCGTTGTTGATGCGGCGGACCACCGTCGGGACCGAGTTGGCCGGGTAGAGCGACTGGTCCGGGTACGTGTGGCCGGAGTTGTTGGCATCCGCGGCGACCTGCCAGCCGGAAAGGTAGATGGCACGGAGTCCGGCTTTGACCTGCTGCACGGCCTGGTTGCCGGTCAGGGCGCCCAGGGCGTTGGTGTAACCGCCGGTCTTGTGCTCTTCGGTCAGCTGCTTCCACAGCTTCTCCGCACCACGGCGGGCCAGGGTGTGTTCTTCGGAGACGCGGCCGCGGAGGCGGACGACGTCGGAAGCCTTGTAGTCCCGGGTCACACCTTCCCAGCGCGGGTTGGCGGCCCACTCGAGCTCCAGGGCGGCGGCCTGCTCTGCGGGCGTCTGCTGGGTGGGCTCAAATGCTGCAGTCATCGTTGATCTCCTTGATTGAGCTCCGGAATCGGTAGGCGGGAACTGCGCCTTTGCAGTTCCCGCCGGCTTCCCGGTGCGGTGTTTCTTTCCGTGATCACTACTTTTCAGCACTTTCAAGCACCTTTCTAGAGAAAAAGTATGGAAAGAAATGCATTTCTTCACGTATCCTTCAGAAATGACGCCTGGAAGCTGGAACAGAGAAGTCTCGCCGCAAACACCCTCCGCCGCGCCCGCTGGCCTGGACGTCATCAGCCTGGGCCGGCGGGTCAGGCATCTGCGCAAGCAGGCTGGACTGACCCTCGATGACCTCAGCGCCGCCGTCGGTACGGCGCCCAGCCAGCTGAGCCTGATCGAGAACGGAAAGCGGGAACCCAAGCTGGGGCTGCTCCAGCACCTGGCCTCCGCGCTCAACGTCAGCATGGACCAACTTCTTGGTGCTGAACCGCCCAGCCGACGCGCCGCCCTGGAGATCGAGCTGGAACGCTACCAGCGCAGCCCGCTGTACGAGACGCTGAACCTGCCGAAAATCCGCATCAGTTCGCGGCTTCCGCTGGATGTGCTGGAGGCCCAGGTGGGCCTGCTGCATGAGCTGGAACGCAAGATGAACGATCAGGTGGCCACCCCTGAGGAAGCCCGCCGGGCGAATGGTGAACTGCGGGCCATGATGCGCGAGCGCGGCAACTATTTCCCGGAGTACGAGGCCGAGGCGCAGAAGGTCCTCAAGGCCGTGGGCTACACCACCGGTCCGCTCAGCCAGCACGTCATCGCGGACATCGCCGAGAACCTTGGATTCACGCTCCACCACGTGGGTGACCTGCCGCATTCAACGCGGTCCGTAACCGACCTGAAGAACCGCAGAATTTACCTCACCCAGAACCAGCGGACGGACCATGACCCCCGGTCGGTGCTGCTGCAGGCGCTGGGCCACTACGTCCTGGGCCATGAAACCCCCAAGAATTACGGCGACTTCCTGGCCCAGCGCGTGGCAACGAACTATTTTGCCGCCGCGCTCCTGCTCCCCGAGCAGGCCACCATGGAATTCCTGCACAAGGCCAAGGCCGCCAAGGAGATCGCGGTGGAGGACATCCGCGATGCTTTTGCCGTGTCCTACGAAACGGCCGCCCACCGGTTTACCAACCTCGCCACCCAGCACCTGGGCATCACCACGCACTTCCAGAAGACCCACCAGAGCGGGATCATCTACAAGGCCTACGAGAACGACGGCGTGGCGTTCCCCCAGGACCACACCGGCGCCATCGAGGGCCAGCCGTCGTGCAAGGCGTGGACGTCCCGTGCAGTGTTCGACGTGCCGGACAAATTCAGTGCTTACAGCCAGTACACCGACACGCCCTCGGGGACTTACTGGTGCACCGCCCGCACCGAACGCTCCGCCACCGGGGAGTTTTCGCTGAGCATCGGGGTTCCGTACCAGCACGTGAAATGGTTCCGGGGGCGGGAGACGACGGCAAGGGCCAAGTCCACCTGCCCGGATCCAAACTGCTGCAAGCGACCGCCGGCCGAACTTGCGTCGCACTGGGCCGGCAATGCGTGGCCTTCCGCGCGGGCCCACTCGCACCTGCTGGCTGCAATGCCGCCCGGGGCCTTCCCCGGCGTGGACGAGACCGAGGTGTACAGCTTCCTTGAGGCGCACTCGGGGAGTTAGCCAGCGGGGGCAGCCGTGACGACGTTAGCCGTCTCCGCGCCGCCGGGTGCCGAGCGCATGTCCAGGCAGATGATGTCCGTCAGGATGCCGTTTACTGCCCGGTACGATTCCGGCTTGCCGGACCACCGGCCGGAATCGTGGAGAAAGCGCAGGAACGTCGTCAGCGAATAGGTGGCCACGATGCCTTCATAGACGGTATGGATGATGAGGGACGCCAATCTTGCTGCGACCTCGGCCGGGTCGAGGGCAGTGATGGAACGCTTTTCACCAAACTCAGGGTAGAAGCGGAAGAAGAGCTTCAGGCTCGCCAGCACCTCTTCCACGTCTGTGCTGAAGGGGCGCTGGACGTACCAGCAGATGAAGGCCGGGGCCAGGGTTTCCAACTCCCGGACGTTGCCCGATGAAGGGGTGGCCACTTGCGGTGCGGAGGCTTTGAAAGGGTCTCCTGGTTGGTTCCGCACATGGTTCGTTCGTCCCGCCCGTCGGCGCTGGTTCCTGCCCACAGTGATCCTCGCTTCCTTCCTGCTCTCCTGGTCCTCCAAACAGTAGGGAGGAAACCCTCAGCCCTGCGACAGCCTGAAGCGCGTATGTGGATAAGAAGCCGAAACCTGACCCAATGCCTGCCCGCTTGTGGTGGGCATGGGGCGTTGGCGGATACGCGGCGGGAAGTGATGGGGCTTGGGTCAGCCCTGCAGCGCCCGGTACGCGTCCGCTGCCGCCGGGTGCAGGGGGACTCCGACGGTATTCATGAGGCTTTCCGCGCTGAGGAACTGCGCGCCCGAACCTGCGGCAGGACAGTTGACGTACGACGGCGGGTGCCCACCCGCCGTCGTCCGCCCACCACGCCAGGACGCTCTATCAGTTCCTGCAGGAAATACCTGAACGCTCTATCACTCTCTTCAGGAAAGTGAAAGAGCGCCGCAGGTTTTCTTGCGCTAAGTGGGAGAGCGTGCCGGGGTGAGACCAAATCGAGCGCAAAGCGTGACCCTGCCGGCATCGTCCCGCGCCGTCGTCGCTGTTTCACTGGGAGGAGGCGGATTCCCGCCCGCGGCATGCCGGGGAGGCAACAGAGATGTTTCGTTTTCAGCGGATGATCGCGTGGGGTGCCTTGATGGGACTGGCAGGGTGCGCGGCGCCGGGCCCGTCCCCGGCCCCGGAGCTCCTCACGGCTGACGGCGTCGAGCGGGTCTATGTGGACCGGGAGGAGTACGCCGCTGAATTGCGCTCCTTCCGGGCTTCGGCGCTCTTCCTCGGCGAAGCATTGCTGGCCGACGGCGGCGACGGCGCAAACGGGAACGTGGTGTCCTCGCCCGGGAGCCTCCTAATTGCCCTCGCCATGCTCCGTGCAGGTGCCACCGGTAAGACCGCGGCCGAGATGGACAGCATCCTGCAATTTCCTCCCGAGACGCGCGATGAGGCCATGAACGCGGTCCTCCGCTCGCTCGAAAGGTTCGACGGTGACCCCGGTGCGGTGGATGAGGAGAACCCGCCGCAGAAGCCGGTCATGCACACGGCCAACGGGCTGTTTGTAGATACGGACGTGCCTACCGGGCAGCCCTTCCTGGATACCCTGGCCCGGCACTATGGGACAGGCGTTTATCCCGTGGATTTCAGTGATGAGGGTGCAACGAAGCCCGCCATTGATGCCTGGGTGAACAGGAACACCGGCGGCAGGATCAAGGAAGCCCCGGCGGAGTACGACCCCAACAACACTTTCAGCCTGCTCAACTCGTTGTACTTCGCCTCTGCCTGGAGCACACCGTTCGATCCGAACGCCACCTCTGACCTGCCCTTCACAACAGCGGTGGGCGAGGAAATCGACGTGCCAGCCATGCACAACGAACTCACGATGAAATATGCGGAAGGTGCCGGCTGGCAGGGTGTGGATCTTCCCTATGCCGACGGTTTCGTCATGCGGCTGGTCCTGCCCGCAGGGAAAACCGCTCCCGACGGCACGGCCGCCCCTGTGGCGTTCGACGCGGAGAAACTTGCGGAAGTCGCGGACACGTTTGATACCGCCCGGCCCGCGTCAGTCCAGATCCAGCTGCCCCGCTGGGACCACAAGTCCAGTTTTGATCTCCGCAAGGTCTTCGATGCGCTGGGCCTGGAGAACATGCTCGGTACCACGGAGGACTTCAACAACATCCAGCCGCAGATGATGATTACCCAAGCCGCCCAGGCTGCCAACATCACGGTGGCCGAAAAGGGCACCATTGCCGCCGCTGTAACCCAGATCAACGGAGAGGCCACCAGCGCTCCACCGGAGCCCGAGCGGACCATCGCGTTCGACCGGCCGTTCCACTACCAGATCGTTCATGGCGAAACCGGGCTGCCGCTGTTCATGGGAACTGTAACCGACCCCAGGTGAACGAACGTCTAGGGCTGCCCCGCGCCGTCGTCCCTCCCAGACGACGCTCCATCAGCTAATGCAGGAAAATACGGAACCCTCTCGCGCACAGTGCAAGAGGGTTTCGGGAAAACGCGCATCTAGTGAGAGAGCGTCCGGGGCTGGGTGGCGGGTTAGCGGGCGCCGCCCTGCCACAGCGCATCAAAGGGAGCACCGGACGCGACGCGATTGCGGATCCCCGCGGTGACAAAGTCCTTGGCTGTGCGGGCTGCGTCGAGCGGCGATGCCCCCTTGGCGAGTTCGGCAGTCACGGCGGCAGCCAGCGAGCAGCCGGCGCCGGAGACAGCCACCTCGCCCACCTTGGGTGCGCTCAGGACTTCCAGGGTTTCGCCGTCGTAGAACACGTCGACGGCGTCCGGGCCTTCCAGCCGCACCCCGCCCTTGGCGAGTACGGCCGCGCCGCTGATTTCGTGGATGCGGATGGCGGCGGCCTTGAGGGACTCGACATCGGTGATTTCCAGGCCAGATAGCGATTCGGCCTCAAAATGGTTGGGTGTGACAAACGTGGCCAGCGGCAGGATCTGCGCCTTGAGGGCCTGGTCCGTGTCCAGCGCGTGCCCCGGCTCCTGGCCCTTGCAGATCAGGACCGGATCCAGGACCACGTTGCCAAAACTGTTGGCTTCCAGTGCACCAGCCACGGTGGCGATGGTGGCGGGGCTGCCCAGCATCCCGATCTTGACGGTGTCCAGCACCGGCCGGCCGGGCAGTGGTTGACCATCTGATGCCAGCCCGTAAGCGGCCGTGGTCGCCTCCAGCTGGTCCGCGATGACCTGCTGGTCCACCGGGACAAACCGGTGGTTCCAATTGTCGTTCGGGTCGAACGAGACGATGCACGTCAGGTTGGCGATGCCAAAGACCCCCAGCTCCTGGAACGTCTTCAGGTCGGCCTGGGCACCGGCGCCGCCGGTGGCCTCTGAACCGGCGATCGTCAGGACAACGGCCGGAGCGGCAGCGGGGGACTGGACATCAGCGGAAACGGAAGTCATGGCACCATCCTGCCATCCGGCGTCGAACGCCCGCTTTGTGGGGCCGTACAGCATCTGGACGTGCGGCTGGTCAGGGTTCCAAGACCGCCGCTGCTGGCGACGGCCCAGCGTCGTGGCCCTGTTCCGCTTCATCGTGCGCCTTGACGATTGGTACCACGGCCGAGCGGCCCAGCGCGGCGCAAAATCCGGCCCATAGCGCTAAGCCCCACATCGAATACCACCGGGTGCCAACGAGGAAGAGAAGTGTCACCATGCCGGTGACGATGCCGGCCCCGCCTATAGCGAGGATATGAATCCACTGGTTGCGGACAGACCGCAGAAGCATCCCCACCAGAAGAGCCAGCGGCATGCCGAATAGCAGGGCCGCTCCAATTGAGAATACGTACCCCGGGGGACCGAATGGCAGGCCAAAGACAAAGACAGTAAGGGCGGCGCCGAGGAGGAAGGCGGCGGGGCCGAAAGTCACCCTGCGCGGCCGGCTCACCTGGCTTTGGCGATCTGCTGGAGCGCGCGGCCCAGTTCTGGCTGGCTGTAGACGAAGCCCGCGTCCAGCAGCTTCTCCGGCTGGACCCAGCGGCTCTTCAGGACCAGTTCCGTCTCTGTCCGGATCAGTACGGCACCGAGCCGCAGCAGCCAGGCAGGAGTGGGGATGCCGAACCGGGCCCCGTAGGCCCGGCGGACCATGCGCATCAGTTCGCGGTTTGTCACCACATCCGGCGAAGCCACGTTCACCGGCCCGGTGATGTCCTTCCGCGCATGCAGGAAACGGACGCACCGGTACAGATCCTCCACATGGATCCAGCTGAATTTCTGCGTGCCTGGTCCCATTCGGCCGCCCAGGCCCAGCCGGGCCAGGTTGGCGAACGGCCGCAGCGCGCCGCCGCCGCGGCCCAGGACGATGGCGATCCGCAGCGGAATCTTGCGTGTCCCCGGCGTCACGGCGGCGTCGAGTTCCGCTTCCCAGGCGCGGGCAACGTCCACGGAGAATCCCGTTCCGGGTTCGCCGTCACGTTCCGACTGCGGGCGGTCGACGGCGTTGCGGTAGATGGTGCCGGTGCTCGCATTGAGCCAGGTCGACGGCGGCTGCCGGCAAAGTGCGATGGCGCGGCCAAGTGCCGCCGTGGTCGCAACGCGGGACTGCAGTATGGCTGCCTTGTTCCGGTCGTTGTAGCGGCAGGAGACGGAGCGTCCGGCGAGGTTCACGAGAAACTCCGCACCGTCCAGCACCTGGGCCAGGCGGCCGTCGTCGTCATCCCACGTGGCCGCTGGCGAACCCTTGGCGCCTTCACGGCCAATGGTGCGCACGGTCCAGCCATCCTTCTCGAAGCGGGCCCGGATATATCTGCCGATGAATCCGGAAGCTCCAGCCAGTACCACCGTTCTGGTGCCGCTCATTTTCCCCCCAATGTGTTGTTTCGGTCTTCAGCCGCGGATGCTGCGGCTCAGGCTCAGGAAATCGTCCAGGATCCTGCCGACACCGGGAACCCTGGCCAATGAGAGTCCCCTAGTGATCAGCGGGACGGCGCCGTCCACCAGGCGCCTGGTCCGCTGCTGCCCGTCGGAGGTGTCGTAGACCCAGAAGAGGGTGACGGCCATGTAGAAAAGCCACAGCAGTTCCGGGAGATCGGACCTGAGCTTTTTCGGTGCCGGCGGTTTCGCGGCCTCAACCGCCGTGCGGAAGATGTCCAGCGACGCTTCGCGCGCCGCCGTTGACCCTGCGGCGAAGGGATTGACCGGGGACGTCGGGCGGATGGCGGTGGCTATGAAGTCGCCGCCGAACCGGTGGTAGGGGGCCATGGCGTCCAGGCCCGTGTGAAGGGTGGCCCTAAGCCGGCTGGTGAGGTCGGCAGCGTCCTTGAGCGCTTCGGCCGCCCTGACCGCGTGCTCCGCCTGGACCTGCAGATACAGCTCCTGGACCAGATCGTCCTTGGACGCGAAGTAGTAATAGGCGTTGCCCACCGAGACGCCCGCCTCCGCTGCGATGGCGCGCATGGTGGTTTTGGCGAAGCCGATCTCCCGGAACATCCGCAGGGCGACGCCGGCCACCAGCTGGCGCGTCTGCTCGCTCTTTGCGGTCATGGGCTTCCCTTAGATTTGAACGTGTTCAAGAAAGATACCACAGATTTGAACGCGTTCAGATTGGGGTCATCACGCTGCCGCACGGCAGCCTCCCGTGCAGTGGGAGAATTGGGGGACAGTGCTAATACAGCCGGTGTTCCCGCTCCCCGGGCACCGAGCGAACCACTACGAACGGACCTCCGCCATGACCCCTGTTTCAGGCCACCACGCCCTTCCCCAAAACACCCCAGTTCCGGACCGTCCACGGTTCGCCTCGATCGGCTCCCCGTACTTCGGCATCATGCTGGCGATCATGGCGGTAGTGCTGATCCTGTCCAACATCGGGGCGTCCAAGGGAGTGGCCATCGGGCCGATCATCACCGACGGCGGCTTCTTCCTTTTCCCGCTGGCGTACATCCTGGGCGACGTCATCAGCGAGGTCTACGGCTTCAAGGTGGCACGCAAAGCCATCCTCACCACCTTCGGGCTGTCCGTCTTCGCATCGCTCTGCTACTGGGCAATCATCGCCCTGCCCGGATTCGACGACGAGTTCGGAACGTCCAAGCAGGCAGCCCTGGAAGGCGCCCTCGGTCCCGTTCCGCAGATCGTGCTGGCGTCGCTGCTGGCGTTCCTGGCCGGGCAGACCATCAACTCCTGGATCATGGTGCGGATGAAGGCACGCTCCGGCGAGAAGTCCCTGTGGGCCCGCATCATGGGCTCCTCGGTGGCCGGCGAGTTCGTGGACACGCTGATCTTCTGCAGCATCGCCGCCTCGGTCATCGGAATAACGGATGCCGCGACCTTTGTGAACTACGTGGTGGTGGGCTTCGTGTACAAGACCCTGGTGGAGTTCATCCTGGTGCCGGTGACGTCGCTGGTGATCCGGTGGGTGAAGAAGCGGGAACCCAGCTACGGGGTCCCGGCGGCAGCGGTGACGAACGCAGCGTAGCCGCCGCCCGGCGTCGTACCTTCCACCTGCAGCGGGATCGCCGGAAAGCTGCAGGCCCGCCGGAACGCACCGGCGAACTCGCCCTGTTCCGGCGATTTCGGCGACGGCGGCCCGGCGCCTGCGTGCGCCGGGCAGGCTACGAGTAGTACTGCCCCAGCGTCTCCGCCTTGAAGTCGAAGAAGGTCCCATCCTCGATGGCCAGGCGGGCGTCGTCCACCATCTTTACCACGAACCGTTCGTTGTGGATGGAGATCAGCGTGGCGGAGAGCATCTCCTTCGCCTTGAAGAGGTGGTGGATGTAGGCCCGCGAGTAGTTGGTGCAGGCATAGCAGTCGCAGCCGTCCTGGAGCGGGCCGAAATCGCGCTTGTACTTGGCGCCGGAGAGGTTGAAGCGTCCCTGCGGCGTGTAGAAGGCGGAGTTTCGGGCCACCCGCGTGGGGGAGACGCAGTCGAAGGTGTCCGCGCCGTTCTCGATGGCCGTGAAGATGTCATCCGGCTCGGAGATGCCCAGCAGGTGGCGGGGCTTGTCCTCAGGCAGTTCCTCGTTGCACCAGCGGACAATTGTGCCGAGGTTCTCCTTTTCAAGTGCCCCGCCGATGCCAAACCCGTCGAACGGCATGGCGCCGAGGTCCCGGCACGCCTTGCGGCGCAGGTCCTCGTACTGCGCGCCCTGGATCACGCCGAACAGGGCCTGGTACGGCTTGCCCGCCCGGGACGAGGTCAGCCGGAAGTGCTCCTGGAGGCACCTCAGCGCCCACAGGCGGGTCCGCTCGAGCGATTCCTCCTGGTACCTGCGGGAGTTCTGAAGGGTGGTCAGCTCATCGAAGGCGAACATGATGTCCGCGCCGATCTGGTGCTGCACCTGCATGGAAATTTCGGGGGAGAACCGGTGCCGGTCACCGTTGAGGTGGCTCTTGAACCACACGCCGTCGTCGTCAATGTGGGCCAGGCGTTCCTTTCCGGGGGCGACGGCGTCATCCGGGCCGGGCGCGCCCGCGGCAGTAACGGTGTTCATGTCGATGACCTTCTTGAAACCCGAGCCCAGGCTCATCACCTGGAATCCGCCGGAGTCCGTGAAGGTGGGTCCGGACCAGTTCATAAAGGCGCCAAGGCCGCCTGCCTCGTCCAGGATGTCCGCGCCCGGCTGCAGGTACAGGTGGTAGGCGTTGGCCAGCACAGCCTGCGCGCCGAGGTCTGCCACGGCCTCAGGCAGCACTGCCTTGACGGTGGCTTTGGTTCCGACGGCGATGAACGCGGGGGTCTGGATCTCACCGTGGGGCGTGGAGATGGTGCCGGTCCGTCCCAGGAACTGGCCGCCGTTGGAGGCAACCTGGGCAGCGGATGGCGGGCAGTTATCACCGAGGCGGGTGCCCACCCGGAAGGAGAATTCCGACTGCCGGTCCGCCGCGGCGCCGGCCGCAGTCCACGGGGCCGTTCCAGTAAGGGCCGTTTCAGCCGTGGCGGCGGCAGGGAAAGGAGCTGGGGCAGGGTTGGCTGGCACCGTACCAGTGTGCCAGCTTTCCGTCCCGTCCCGGCAACCGCACCGGCTACCGCCCGGCTGCCGCCCGGCAACCGGGCTGTCAGCTCACCCGGTCAGCTGACCGGTTCGGATGCCGGGTAGTTCTCAGCCCGCCAGGAATCCCAGGAGGAGCGTACCGATTCGAGCCTGGCGGCGCCCAGGTCGTAGGTGGAGGCGATGACCAGCGAGCCTTCGCCGTCCTGGCGTACGTCCTTGATCGCGGGATGGTCGGCCACCACCAGGAGTCCCTCACCATGCTCGGCATAGTCGTGGACGGTGAGCCCCACCTGGTGGCTGGTCCGGTACCAGACCTTGCCGCTGATCTCCTCACCGGTCCCCAGCTGCACCTGGTAGTTTTCGCCCGGCGCCGGGAGATCGGAAAGCCCAAGCTTTTCGATCGCGGAGCCCTGTCCTTCCGTGAGGTGCAGGAACAGTGTGTGGCGCTTGCCGTGAGGATGGCGTTCCAAGGCAAAACGGAGCTGCTGCAGGAACGTGAGCCAGCCCTGGGTGATGTCCTCGTCCCAGGCAGCCCATTCGGAATCGTGGTCCAGCGCCCCGCGGGTCACGCTGACCTGCGTTCCGTGGGGCACGGGTTTCAGCTCAAAGACGTCCCCGCCATGGACAGTCAGGCTGGTGTGGTCCGGTGACTCCTCAACATCGCCGGAGAAGTAGATCTCCTTGATCTCGGAGTCCAGGTCCTCTGCCTGCCAGCCATGCCATTGGGCTACTTTGGACGGTTCACGCAGCATGGTCCAGACCTGCGGCGCGTCGGCGTTGATCACTACGCTGAGATTGTTCGTCATAGCCCCGAATGTACAACTCCGGCCGGGCGCCGGGTAGGGGCAAATTACCCAACCGGGCGCCGTGCACAAAAGTCAGGCACCCTCAGGCGCGGACGGCCTCAAGCTCATTGCTGATACGCCGCTCCAATTCGACCATCCCGATGGTTTCGGAGCCGCCGTGGGCACGCAGGAACAGCAGGGACTCGAGCCGCAGCAGTCTCCATTCGCGTTCGGCGTCATGGTTCGAGTTGTCGATGGAGCGGAAAATTTCCTTGTCGTACAGGTTGGGCTCATTCAGCGATCGCTGCCGTACTTTGGCGGCCATCCTGGCCTTGAACGGGTCCGTCTCCTGGTTTTCCGGGGTCCGGATCAGCTTCTCGTACACCTCGGCCCGTTCCGACTGGCCGTTCTGGCGGCAGATGTAGCTGGAGAGCGCCAGGGATGCTTCCACGGATGACCACCGGCCGGGGTTCCCGTCGAAGGGGAGGACGTTGAGGAGGTCGGCCACCGCCAGCGAGCCATCGGCGTCCTTGAGCGTGATGAACAGCTCGTGGGCAAGGTCGCTCAGGTCCTTCAGGCAGCTGCCGGACTTGAAGTTGACGCCCTTCGCCAGTCGGTCGGACAGTAACAGGACACCCATCGCATCGGGATGCGCCTCCGCCGCAGCCTCCACAACGGACTCCGGGGTACCCTGCGGTGCTGGAATCAGTGCCAGGTCCTCTTCGCTGGGTCCGCTGAGTGCCGGCGGGACTGGAGGAAGGGGAGGCACGACGACGGCGGGAGCCGCCGCAGCCGCAGCCGTCGCCGCCTCTTCGCGGAGCTGCCTGGGCTGCTCCTGCCCTGCGTCCTGCGCTGCCTTCTGCCCTGAGTCCTGCCCAGGGCGGGCTGCCCGTGGAAGCTGGGTGACGGCGTCGGCGTTTCCGTCCACCACCGTCACAGTGGTGCCCACTGCGATGCGCAGGGTTCCGCCGCCGGTAAGGCTGGCGAGCACGAGTGCGGGGGCTCCGAAGTCGTCCCGCTCCAGCTCGACCTGGTGGACTTCCGCCGTCCGCCCGCCGTCGGGCAGGACAATGTGGGTGCCGGTGGTCAGAGATCCAGCCTGCTGTTCAAGATGGTGCCTGGCGGCTGGTGTTTCGGTCATGGGAGTCCTTAAGTTCTCTTGCGGTCCGCCCTACAGTCTACAAAGGCGGGCACCTAAAATCGGGGACCCCCAGGTTCCGGCGTATGTGTCAGAAGCCAACGCCGGCGAAGGCCAGCGCCTGGCGGATAAGGCTGCCGCGGCCGCCGACGAACTCCATCTGGACGCCGGGGCTGAGGACTTCCTCGGGGGTCATCCAGGTCAGTTCCAGGGCGTCCTGGCGGGGCTCGCATTCGCCCGTCACCGGGATGACGTAGGCCAGGGCCACGGCGTGTTGCCGCTCGTCCGTGAATCCGGTCTGGGACGGCGCAGGAAAGTATTCCGCCACAGTGAAGGGCACCGGGCTGATGGGAAGCTGCGGGAACGCCAGCGGTCCCAGGTCCTTTTCCATATGCCGCAGCAGGGCAGCGCGGATGGTCTCGCGGTAGATGACGCGGCCCGAGACCAGGGACCGGACCATGGTCCCGTCCTCGTCGGCCTGGAGCAGGGTCCCCACCTCATTGACGAAGCCCAGCGGGTCCAGCCTGACCGGCACAGCCTCCACATAGACCATGGGCAGCCGCCCGCGTGCCTCAAAGAGGTCTTCTTCGGAGAGCCAGCCGGGATTCGGGTCAGGGGTGCGCACGTTCATGGTTAAGTTCTACCCCATGGGACGCTGCGTGACGGGTGGAACTCAGCTGCCGGCGGAATGCGTCGGTTCATCCGACCGCTCTGTGTCCGACCTGTCATTCGTGACGCTGGGAGATCCAGAGAGTCGCCGGCACGTGCCCGGCTGCCCCGGCCCCGGCATCGGGGCTGGCAACGTGGAGGGTGCGCGCGAAGGCTTCCTCCGTGATGCTGGCCTCGATGCCTGCTGAGGCGAGGCGTTCCCGCAAAGGCTCCAGCCCGCCGTCGTACTCAAAACCCAGGCCGGAACGCGGCGCTCCCGAGGCCGGACGGACCATCAGGACCCCGCCGTTCTTTGCGGTGAAGTCGGCGGTGTCGTCCTGGTCCGGGACCGGGCGGGGCCGCGCGCCCACCTGCTGCAGGGTGCGGGAGGCAGATGCGGGGTCCTCCGTGAACCAGACCCCGACGACGGCCAGGGCAGGATCGGCGTCGGCACACTGGGCGCCGTGGGCGGCTTTGTCCGCAAGGAAGCTGAAACCGTCGGGCGCCGTGATCCGGCAGGCGTCGCCATGGTCCGCGGCGACGAGCTCTGCGGGTATGGTTCCGTCTTCCTCGGCAGCCAGGTTGGTGCGCCGGGCGAACTCTGCGAGGTCTCCCACCTCCACTGCCAGCGCGGTGCGGCCGTCCTCCGCGGCCCCCTCGGGGACGGCGTGGAGGGCCAGGCGTCCCAGCCCGGCGTCGAAAACCTGCCAGCCGGCGTCGTTCTCGGTTCGGACCATGCCCAGGGCGGTGAGGAGCCTGCCCCAGGAATCCAGCCTGGACGTGAAATGAAGGGGGCGCACACGGAGCATCTTGGATTCCTTTTTCCTCGGTAGCCAGGGACCTTAGGCCCATGATGCCACGGCACCGGCGCTTGTGGAGAGGGGCTGCCGTGGCGCCGTGATGCGGGGGCAGAATAGGGGCATGGCCGTTGAACTTGAGGAGCTGCTGCTGCCGGACGCGGCGGCGTGGCGCAGTTGGCTGGAGGAAAACCACAGCACCAGCCCGGGGGTGTGGCTGGTGCTGCATAAGAAGGGCGGAAACGTCACGGAACTGGATTACGCCGCGGCGCTGGATGAGGCCCTGTGCTTCGGCTGGATCGACGGCCAGGCGCGCCGCCGGGATAAACACACGTCCTTCCAGCGGATGACGCCCCGCCGGCCCAGGAGCCCGTGGTCTGCCAGGAACGTCGGCCATGTGGCCCGGCTGGACGCGGCCGGCCGGATGACTGATGCCGGATGGGCGGCCGTGAATGCGGCGAAAGCCGACGGCCGCTGGGACAACGCGTACGGCGGCCAGGCGGTGGCTGTGGTTCCACCTGATTTGGCGGCGGCCATCGCCGCGGTTCCCGCCGCCCAGGCGATGTTCGATGTCCTCACCGGGACAAACCGGTTCGCGATGATTTACCGGGTCAACTCCGCCGTGCGGCCTGCCACCCGCGAGAAGAGGATCGCTGAGTTTGTGGAGATGCTGGCGCGCGGGGAATCGCTCTATCCGCAGAAGAAGCGCCCGGGCGGCGTGAACTGACCGCGCGGGCAATGACTCCGGGAATCCGTGCCCGGTTGGGTTCCTGCCGGACATGCCTGTAAAATTGACGGTTCACTTGCGCTGGTGCCGTTCCCCTGCTGGGGAGCGGCACTTGTGCGTTCAGCGACGGATCGAAAACCATGCCCCGAAAAATCCTCGGACCTGTACTCCCTGCCCTTAAACGCCGGCCCCTGATCTGGGTGGTTGCCGCCGTGGCCGCTGCCCTGGTCCTGGTGGTTTCCCTGGTGCTTGCCGGAAACGTCCGGACGGGGCCGGCCGCCGTTGCCGGCCGTGTTTTGGACGGTGTTGCGTCGGCGCAGGCAACGGCCAGGGATGCCACGGGCAGCTACGCGACGCTGTGGCTGGAGGGCGGCGACTCCACGCTTGTGGACCGTGGGCGTGCGCTCGATGCTGAGGGTGCGGAGGATGTGCGAAGCATTGAATGCGGTGCTGGCTGGCTGGCCGGAGCGCGCGTGGACGGCAAGATTTTCCTGCGAAGCAGCGCGGCCCCGGACACGGTTGAGGATGCTGCTGCGGCGCGCCTTCCTGACTGCATCAGCGCCGAGGCGCGCGATGCCCTGCTGGCTGACCTCGGAGTGGAGAGGACGTGGCCCGAGCCGGCAGTAGACCGTTTTGAGCCGCCCGCGGGGGAGTACCGCCCGGCCTACCACCTCACCCCGGACCAGCGCTGGATGAACGATCCCCAGAAGCCCTTCTTCCTGGACGGCCAGTGGCATTACTACTACCTGTACAACGCCGACTATCCGGAAGGAAACGGCACCGAGTGGTTCCACGCCACCAGCACCGACCTGGTCAACTGGAAAAACGAGGGCGTGGCCATTGAGAAGTTCCGCAACGGGCTTGGCGATATCGAGACCGGCACAGCGGTGGTGGATACGGAGGGCACCGCCGGATTCGGCAAGGGAGCCGTGATCGCAGTGCTCACCCAGCAGGACGATGGCGTCCAGCGGCAGTCATTGTTCTACTCCACGGACAACGGCTTCAGCTTCCAGAACTACGGGCAGAATCCGGTGATGGACAACCCGGGCGAAGAGCACTGGCGTGATCCCCGCATTGTCCGCGATGACGCCAACAACCAGTGGCTGATGCTGCTGGCCGAAGGCCACAAAATCGGCTTCTACACGTCCCCGGACCTCAAGGACTGGACCTACGTTTCCGCTTTTAAGCGCGACGGGCTGGGCATCCTTGAGTGCCCGGACTTCTTCCAGCTGGACATCGACGGCGACCCCTCCAAGCGGACGTGGGTGCTGGCCGCCAGTGCCAACGGCTCCGGGGAAGGCCGCACCACCGGCCTGGCGTACTGGACGGGAAGCTGGGACGGAAAGACGTTCGCGCCTGACGCAGGAGAGCACCAGTGGCTCGACGGCGGAACGGACTTCTACGCCGCCGTCACCTGGGATGACCCGCGCCTGACGGACGGCCAGCGGAAGGCGTCCCGGCACGCCATCGGCTGGATGAACAACTGGGCGTATGCCCGGGAACTGCCCACCGGGGAATGGTTCGGGGCGGCTTCCGTGGTGCGTGACATCCGGCTGGTGTCCGACGGCGGGCGTCCGGCTTTGGTCTCAGCTCCCACCCCTGCGCTGGAGGCCTTGGAGGGCAATCCGGAACAGATCCCCGCGGGCACCCTCCGGGAAGGAGCGGGGGAGGAGTTGCCGGTTCCGGACAGCGGCGCGTACAAAATGGACCTGGAGCTGGAAAAGCCCGCATCAGGCAGAGGTGAAGCGCGCGTGCTCCTGCAAAGCGGCGGCAAGGCTTACGCCACGGTGGGCTACGACTTTGGGACCGGGCAGGCCTTTGTGGTCCGGGATGGGGATTCGGTGGCGCAGGCTGCCGGAGGCCCGGCGGAGGGATACCGGACGGTGAGCTCGGTTAAGGGCAACACCGGCAGGGAGACGGTTCAGCTGACCGCCTATATTGACCGGTCCTCCGTGGAAGTCTTCGTGGACGGCGGCCGTGAGACGCTGACCTCGCTGGTCTTCCCGCCGGCGGGGGCCAAGGACGTCCGGCTTGCGGCGTCGGGTGGTGCCGTCGGCATCAAGAGCGGCACCATCACGCCGCTTGCTGCCATCCGCTGAACTGAAACTTGCCGTGCTGCCCTGCTGTCCAGGAACCTGGCCAGGTCAGGAATCGAGCGGGAACGCCACGCCTTCGCCCACCACACGCAGGCACAGCTCCATGCCCGGGCGGGCGATGGAGGCGTTCCAGTGCCGGATGGTGATGATCTCGCCGCCGCCGGGGTAGCGGTGGTCCGGGCTGGAGGCCAGCTGCGGCGGGACCGAGAGCTTCAGCCGGACAGTGGTTTCCGGGCCAAAGTAGTCCGTGTCCACCACCACCCCGCGGATGGCTGCGTCCTCGGCGATCCGGATCTGCTCCGGCCTCAGCATCAGCTGCACGCGGCCCTGCGCCGGCGGCCTGCGGACGGGGATGGCACCCAGGGAACAGGTGGCCAGCGAGCCCTCAAGCCAGGCATCGAGGATGACGGCGTCTCCGAGGAACTCCGCCGTGGCACGGTCTGCGGGGCGGGTGTACACCACGAACGGGTTGCCGATCTGGGCGAGCTTGCCGCCGCGCATTACGGCCACCTGGTCCGCGAAGGACAGTGCCTCGGCTTGGTCGTGGGTGACCAGGATGGTGGTGACCCCCGCCTCGTTCAGGACCTTGGCCACGGCACGGCGGGTGGCCACCCTGAGTCCGGCATCGAGTGCTGAGAAAGGCTCGTCCAGGAGCATCAATTCCGGTTCACGCGCCAGGGCCCGTGCCAGGGCAACCCGCTGCTGCTGGCCGCCGGACAGCTGGTGCGGGCGGCGTTTGGCCATGGCCGGGTCCAGGGACACCATCTCCAGCAACTCGCTGATCCGTCCGGCCACCGCCCGCCGGCCGCCCGGCAGGCGGTCCTGGTCCAGCCCGAACGCGATGTTTTTCCCCACGCTCAGGTGCGGGAACAGGGCGCCGTCCTGTGCCACGTACCCAATGTGCCGTTTGTGCGCCGGCACCCACACGCCGTCGCCCGCCACCTTGGCGCCGTTGAGCGCGATGCTGCCCGTGTCCGGGTGCTCAAACCCGGCAATCAGCCGCAGCAGGGTGGTCTTGCCCGATCCGGAGGGTCCCACAATGGCTGTGGTTCCGCCCCTGGCCACGGAAAGGTTGACGCCCTTCAGGACGGCCTGGTTGCCGAAGTTCTTGGTGACGTCGGTGATCTCCAGGTGGCTGTTCGTGGTGGGCGCCACGGACGGGGCCACCCGCGGCTCCGGCAACCTGGAAGGGGCTTGTTCTGTCACTGTCCGGCTACTTTCTTGGACTGCTGGAAGAGAAGGTACGTCATAGGTGCGGAGAGCAGGATCATCAACAGCGCATACGGCGCGGCGCCGGCGTAGTCGATTTCGCTGCTCTTGCTCCAGAATTCGGTGGCAAGGGTGCGCGTTCCGTTGGGGGACAGCAGCAGGGTGGCGGTGAGTTCGTTGGCGATGGCCAGGAACACCAGCGCCGCACCGCCTGCGGCCGCCGGCGCCGTAAGCCGCAGGGTGACCCTGATGAAGGACACCAGCGGCGGCTTGCCCAGCGCCTGCGCCGCCTCGTCCAGTTCCTTGGGCGCCTGTGCCAGGCCGGCCCGCAGGTTGACCAGGGCGCGAGGCAGGAACAGCAGCACGTACGCCGCCACCAGCACCCCTGCGGTCTGGTAGATCCCGGGGACCACCCGGATGCTCACCGTGACGAAAGCCAGGCCCACCACGATTCCGGGCAGTGAGCTGGTGATGTAGTTGGAGAGCTCCAGCGACTTGCTGAACCAGCCGGGATGGCGGACAGCAAGATAGGCCATGGGGAACGCCACCACAATGGTGGCAAGGGCGCCTACCAGGCCGTAGCCGAGCGTTGTGAGCAGCGCCGGAAGGAACTCGTCCGCAGCCCAGGCTGCCGTTCCGCCGGAAGCCACCCAGCGCAGCACAAAGAACAGGGGCAGGCCGAAAGCCAGTGCCGTGAGCGCCAGCAGGAACGCCTGGGCTGGAAGCTGGTACACGTGCAGCGGCAGGCGCAGCGCCTTGGCCTGCGCTCCGGGGCCGATGCGTGCATACCGTGCAGTACCGCGGCTCCGGACCTCGGCCAGCAGCAGCAGGAGGCAGAAAAACACCAGCACGCTGGCCAGCATGTTCCCTGCCGCCCCATTGAAGGTCGACTGGTACTGGACCATGATCGCCGTGGTGAACGTATCGAAACGGATCATGGCGAACGCCCCGTACTCGGCCAGCAGGTGCAGGGCCACCAGGAGCGCGCCGCCGGTCATGGCGATGCGGAGCTGGGGGAGGACCACCCGGAAGAACGTGCGCCAGGCTCCGAGGCCCAGCGCGGCCGCGGACTGCTCAATGGCCGGGTCCAGCCGGCTGAGGGCAGCGGCGGCCGGGATGTAGACCAGCGGGAAGTAGGACAGGGTGGCAATCAGGACTCCGGAGCCCAGGCCGCCAAGGGAAGGAATGGCCGAAACCCAGGCGTAACTGTTGACGAACGCCGGGATGGCCAGCGGCGCAGCCAGCAGCACGGCCCACACCCGCGCGCCCCGCAGGGTTGTGCGTTCCACGAGCCAGGCGCCTGCAACCCCCAGGACCAGGCACAGCGGGACGGTGAAGACCATCAGCAGGACGGTGTTCAGCAGCAGTTCGGCCACGCGCGGCCGGAAGATAAGTTCGACGGCGGTGTCCCAGCCCGTTGCCACGGTCATGTAGACCACGTAGCCCAGCGGGACGACCGAAAACAGGGCAATCAGCACCGCCAGGGCGGACACCGCAGAAACGCCGAAAGGCGGGCGGGGGCTGTTGCCCCGGCCCGCCGTCGTCGTGCTCCCCCGTGGGGGAGCCGATAGATCAGGAGTCACGAAATCAGAGGAGTCCTGCCGAGGTCATCAGTTCGGTGACCTTCTCCGAGTTCAGCTTGGCAGGATCCACGGTGGGAGCTTGCAGCTCTGCGATGGGAACGAGCTTCTCGTTCGCGGGAACGTCGGAGGCGATGGCGTACTCGAAGGAGGTGCCGTCCTTCAGGATTTCCTGGCCCTTCTTCCCGGTGACGTACTTCAGGAACTCCTGGGCAGCTTCCTGGTTCTTGGAGGTCTTCAGCACACCGCCGCCGGAAACGGACACGAACGCGCCCGGATCCTGGTTCTTGAAGTAGTACGGGGTGACGTTATTGGAGTTCTCGCCGGTCTTGGCCTGGTCGCCGTAGTAGTAGTAGTGGTAGATCAGCGCGGCATCAACCTCGCCGGCGTTGACGGCCTTCATGGCTGTGCTGTTGCCCTTGTAGGCAGTGAAGTTTTCCTTCATGCCCTTGAGCCATTCCTCCGTGGCGGCCTCGCCCTTGAGTTCCAGGAGTGCCGAGACGATGGCCTGGAAGTCGGCGCCGGACGGGGAGGCAGCCCACTTGCCCTTCCACTCCGGGTTGGCCAGGTCCAGCATGGACGTGGGCAACTGGTCTTCGTTCAGCTTGTTCTTGTCGTACACCAGGACGGTGGAGCGGGCAGCGATGCCGGTCCACTTGCCGGTGGACGGGCGGAACTCTTCAGGCACCTGCGCGATGGTGGCTTCGTCCACGTCCGCAAACAGGTCGGCGTTCTCCACCTGGGTCATGGCCGGGGAGTTCTCCGTCAGGAACACGTCAGCCGGGGATGCTGCGCCTTCCTGGATGATCTGGTTGGAGAGCTCGGTGTCCGAGCCCTGGCGCATGGTCACCTTGATGCCGGTCTCGGCGGTGAAGCCATCGATCCATTCCTTGGTCAGGCTCTCGTGCTGTGCGTTGTACACGGTGATTTCGCCGTTGCCCGCACCAGCGGAGGCGTCGGACGAGCCAGTGGCTGCGGGGGTGGTGCTGCCGCCGCAGGCGGTCAGTCCAAGTGCTGCGGTGGCGGCGAGTGCGATGCCGGCCAGGGCGCTGTTGCGGATCTTCATGGGGGGACTGCTTTCTGGGGAAACGTCGGGCGGACGGGGTCCTGTTGGGCGTCGGGGAAGGATGCCCACGCTTGGAACTGTAGGGTAGGCAAACCTAAGCAACAAACCAGAAACCGCTTTAAGTGACGAGGGTCACAACAATTACAAAACTATTGCGTGCCCTAATTCCCGGCGTTGCCGGCGTTGCCGGGCAGGGTTGCCGCGGCCTCCAGGACCATCCACGCCTGCAGCTGGGTGGACAGTTCGACGGCGGCCCCCGGCGGGTACGTTTCGCCCGCCGGTTGCGCGGCGTGCTGGGAGAAAACGACGGCGCCGTGGCCCCTGTCCGCAGCCTCACCTGCCTGCACGGTGCGCTTTCCGGACCACAAGGCCTCAGCCGTTCCCGCCACCAGCCGGGCGGCGGTGGTGCGGGTCTGCGCGGGAAGCCGGCCGTCGGCAACGCCGGGAATTAGGGCACGCAATAGTTTTGTAATTGTTGTGACCCTCGTCACTTAAAGCGGTTTCTGG
>NZ_JBJURL010000002.1:0-117232 GCF_046097905.1 Pseudarthrobacter sp. NKDBFgelt
GTCATTCTGGCCCTGCGCCGGGCGGTCACCCTGTGCAGGACGCTGGCCGGGAACGGAGGGGCGTTGCCCGGGGGCGGCGGCGGGGGCGGCCGGGCGCTGCTGCGGACGGACGGGAGCGTTTACCCGTGGTGCGGCTGAGGGCCGGTTTCCGTCGGGAGCGGTGCTGTTCGACTTGGGAAATGAGTCGGGATTACTCACTCGTTACCTTCCGTGTAGTCTTCGTTCGGCTCAGCGTCGCCCGAGGCGTCCTCTGACTCAACGGCCGGTGATTCTTCTGCCACTGCTGGGCTGGTGGAATCCTCGGGGGATCCGCCATCTTCAGCCAACGTTACGTCATCCTCCGGCGATTCCTCGCCCTCAAGACCGCGTTCGCTGTTGCGTGCCACCTCGATAATCCGGTCATTTTTGTCCGGCTTGGCAAAGATGACGCCCATGGTGTCGCGTCCCTTGGCAGGGACTCCGGCAACCGAGGAGCGGACCACCTTGCCGCCCTCCATGACCACCAGCACCTCGTCCTCTTCCTGGACAATCAGCGCACCCACCAGGTCACCGCGTTCTTCCGCGAGCTTGGCTACCTTGATCCCCAGACCGCCACGGCCCTGAAGCCGGTATTCCTCAACAGCTGTCCGTTTGGCGTAGCCGCCCTCGGTGACGATAAAGACGTATGAACCGTCGGTCACCACGTTGGCGGCCAGCAGCTCATCCTCTTCGCGGAATTTCATGCCGGTGACGCCGGAGGTGGCCCGGCCCATGGGGCGGAGCGCATCCTCGGTTGCAGTGAAGCGGATGGACTGGCCCTTGCGGGACACCAGCAGCAGGTCGTCGGTCTCGGATACCAGCTGTGCGGACACCAGCTCGTCCCCGTCGCGGAGGTTGATGGCAATGACGCCGGCGGAGCGGTTGGTGTCGTAGTCCTCCAGCCGGGTTTTCTTGACCAGCCCGCGCTTGGTTGCCAGCACCAGGTAGGGGGCCTGCTGGTAGTCCTTCAGGTCCAGGACCTGGGCGATGTGCTCGTCCGGCTGGAATGCCATCAGGTTGGCCACGTGCTGGCCCTTGGCGTCCCGTCCGGCCTCCATCAGTTCGTAGGCCTTGGCACGGTAAACGCGGCCCAGGTTCGTGAAGAAGAGGAGCCAGTGGTGGGTTGTGGTGACGAAGAAGTGCTCCACCACGTCGTCACCGCGGAGCTGGGCACCCTTGATGCCCTTGCCGCCGCGCTGCTGGGAACGGTAGTTGTCGCTGCGGGTGCGCTTGACGTAGCCGCCCCGGGTAATGGTGACCACCATTTCCTCTTCGGGAATGAGGTCCTCCATGGACATGTCGCCGTCATAACCCATGAGGATCTTGGTGCGGCGGTCATCCCCGTGCTTGTCCACGATTTCGCCCAGCTCGGTGCTGATAATTTCCCGCTGGCGCTGTTCGGAGCCGAGGATCTGGTTGTACTCGGCGATCAGGGCTTCGAGTTCGGCGTGCCGGTCCTGGATCTTTTGGCGTTCAAGGGCGGCAAGGCGGCGCAGCTGCATGTCCAGGATGGCCCTGGCCTGCAGTTCGTCGATGTCCAGCAGTTCCATCAGACCGTCACGGGCCGCTTCGGTGGTGTTGGAGGCACGGATCAGAGCGATCACTTCGTCCAGCATGTCCAGTGCCTTCAGGAGTGCCCGCAGGATGTGGGCTTCCTCCTCGGCCTTGCGCAGCCGGTACCGGGTACGGCGGGCGATGACGTCCATCTGGTGGGTTACCCAGTGGCGGATGAAGGCGTCCAGGCTCAGCGTCCGGGGAACGCCGTCCACGATGGCAAGCATGTTGGCGGAGAAGTTGCTCTGCAGTTCGGTGTGCTTGTAGAGGTTGTTCAGCACCACCTTGGGCACGGCGTCGCGCTTGAGGACGATGACCAGCCGCTGTCCGGTGCGGCCGGAGGTCTCGTCCCGGAGGTCGGCGATGCCCTGGATCTTGCCGTCCTTGACGAGTTCGGCGATCTTGATGGCCAGGTTGTCCGGGTTGGCCTGGTACGGAAGCTCGGTGACCACCAGGCAGGTGCGGCCCTGGAGCTCCTCGACGTTTACCACGGCACGCATGGTGACCGAACCGCGGCCGGTCCGGTAGGCATCCTCGATGCCCTTGTGGCCCAGGATGGTGGCGCCGGTGGGGAAATCGGGGCCCTTGACGCGCAGCAGGAGTTCTTCCAGCAGTTCCTCGCGGCTGGCAGTGGGATTGGCCAGGTACCACTGCACGCCGTCAGCCACCTCGCGGAGGTTGTGCGGCGGAATGTTGGTGGCCATGCCGACGGCGATACCTGATGAGCCGTTTACCAGCAGGTTGGGGAAACGGGCGGGCAGGATGGTGGGTTCCTGGTTCTTGCCGTCATAGTTGTCCTGGAAATCGACGGTTTCCTCGTCGATGTCACGGACCATTTCCATGGCCAGCGGCGCCATCTTTGTTTCGGTGTACCGCGGTGCGGCAGCGCCGTCATTGCCCGGGGAACCGAAGTTGCCCTGGCCGAGGGCCAGGGGGTACCGCATCGTCCAGTCCTGGATGAGGCGGACCAACGCATCGTAGATCGCGGTGTCGCCGTGGGGGTGGTACTGGCCCATCACCTCGCCCACCACGCGGGCGCACTTGTTGAAGGAACGGTCCGGCCGGTAGCCGCCGTCGAACATCGCATAAAGGACCCTGCGGTGGACTGGCTTCAGTCCGTCGCGGACGTCCGGGAGGGCACGGCCCACGATGACGGCCATCGCATAGTCAAGGTAGGACCGCTGCATTTCAGTCTGCAGGTCCACCTGCTCCACGCGGTCTATCAGCACGTCGCCTTCAAGAACGGTGTCCGGAATGCCGGCTTCGGAGGCCGGGTTCTCGGGTGTTTCGTCGCTCATTTTAATTTCCGTTTCAGGTATATGTCAGTAACCGAATATCTACCGGACCGTGCCCTAGATATCGAGGAACCTGACGTCCTTGGCGTTCTGCTGGATGAAGTTGCGGCGGGACTCGACGTCCTCGCCCATCAGGACCGAGAAGATCTGGTCGGCGGCGAGGGCATCGTCCATCGTCACCTGCAGCAGCGTGCGGTGGTCCGGGTCCATGGTGGTGTCCCACAACTCGGTGTAGTCCATTTCGCCCAGGCCCTTGTAGCGCTGGATGCCGTTGTCCTTGGGAATCCGGCGCCCGGCAGCCTGTCCGGCCACGAGTTTCGCGTCGCGTTCGCGGTCGCTGTATACGTAGTCGTGGGCGGCGTTGGACCACTTGATGCGGTACAGCGGAGGCTGCGCCAGGTAAACGTAGCCGTTCTCGATCAGGGGCCGCATGTAACGGAACAGCAGGGTCATCAGCAGGGTTGTGATGTGCTGGCCGTCTACGTCGGCATCCGCCATCAGGACGATCTTGTGGTACCGAAGCTTGGAGAGGTCGAAGTCCTCGCCGATGCCCGTGCCGAAAGCGGTAATCATGGACTGGACTTCGGCGTTGCCCAGCGCTTTGTCCAGGCGTGCGCGTTCCACGTTCAGGATCTTTCCGCGCAGGGGAAGGATGGCCTGGGTCTCCGGGTTGCGGCCGCGCTTGGCGGAACCGCCGGCGGAGTCGCCCTCCACGATGTATACCTCGCATTTCTCCGGGTTCTTCGAGGAGCAGTCGGAGAGCTTGCCGGGCATGCCGAAGGATTCCAGCGGGCTCTTGCGGCGGGCGTTGTCCCGGGCTTTGCGTGCGGCCATCCGTGCCTGCGCCGCGGAGATCGCCTTCCGGATGACGTCGCGGGCAGGGCCCGGGTTGCGCTCCAGCCAGTCGCCCAGGCCGTCGGTGACCACGCGCTGGACAAAGCCCTTGACCTCGGAGTTGCCGAGCTTGGTTTTGGTCTGGCCTTCGAACTGGGGTTCGGCGAGTTTCACGGAGATGACGGCAGTGAGGCCTTCGCGGATGTCATCGCCGGTCAGGTTGTCGTCCTTTTCCTTGATGATTCCCTTTTCGCGCGCGTAGCGATTGATCAGGGACGTCATCGCGGCCCGGAAGCCCTCTTCGTGGGTGCCGCCCTCATGCGTGTTGATGGTGTTGGCGTAGGTGTGGACGCTTTCGGAGTAGGCGTTGGTCCACTGCATGGCCATTTCCAGGGCAATCTTGCGGTCTTTGTCCTCGGTTTCGAAGGCGATGACGTCCTCGTGGACCACGTCGACCTTCTTGCCCGAGTTCAGGTGCTTGACATAGTCCAGCAGGCCGTCGTCGTACTGGTACACCACGGTGCGGTGCTCTGCGCTGACCTCACCCTCGGTGACGACGGCGTCCAGGTCCAGGTCGGTGTCGCCGTCCGTTTCAGCGGATGCGCGCTCGTCCGTGAGCGTGATGCGGAGGCCCTTGTTAAGGAAGGCCATCTGCTGGAAGCGGGCGCGGAGCGTCTCGAAGTCGAACTCGGTCACTTCAAAGATCGCCGGATCCGGGTAGAACGTCTGGGTGGTGCCGGTGCGGTCCGTCTCTTCGCCCTTGACCAGGCTGCCCTGGGGCTTGCCTCCGTCCGCGAAGGACATGCGCCAGACGTGGCCCTGGCGCCGGACTTCTGTATCCACGCGGCTTGACAGGGCATTCACGACGGAGATTCCCACGCCGTGGAGCCCGCCCGAGACGGCGTATCCGCCGCCGCCGAACTTTCCGCCGGCGTGCAGGATGGTCATGACCACTTCAACCGTGGGCTTGTGTTCCGTGGGGTGCATGTCCACCGGGATGCCGCGGCCGTCGTCCACGACCTTCACGCCGCCGTCGGCCTGAAGGACAACCTCAATGTGCGTGCAGTAGCCGGCCAGTGCCTCGTCCACGGAGTTGTCCACAACTTCATAGACCAGGTGGTGGAGTCCGCGGGGCCCTGTGGAGCCGATGTACATGCCCGGACGTTTCCGGACGGCTTCCAGGCCTTCAAGGACAGTGATGTCGCTGGCGCCATATTCACGCTGCGTCCCTGGTGCGGCCGGGGTGTCAGGCGTACGGGCATCCTCGACTGCGGGTTCAGCTGCCAGAATATCTGTATTGTCGTTAGCCACAGGCGCTGTCGACTCCTCTGTTCTCGATGATGGCCGGCCGAATCCTCCCCGGTTACTGCAGGGAAGTCATCCGCCAACAGGCACAAACTTGTAGCGCCGATGTATGGCTGAGGGTGGATCCGCACTCCGCGGGCTTCAAGCGCGCGGAAAACGGACCCAGTCAACGTTCATCCGCGCCCAGTTATCTACAACGATTCTACCGTGCAGGCGGCCAATTCCCCGCATTCCAGGGCCTCCCAGGGGCGGTGGTGTGCCTGCGGGAGGCCGTTGGTCGCGCCTTGGGCGCACTGGCAGGACGGCCTCCGGGTGCCTATACACCCTCCCGCCCTTTCAGGGCTCTACACGCCGTTACGTCGATTTTCAAGAGTGGGCTGCCGGCACTACCCGTAGGTGTCGCGGGGACCCCGCCCGTTCACGGACCTGCCGCCCTTGCGCCAGCTCGGTGCAGAAGGGCCCAAAACCTGGATGCTCGTGACCACTCCGTCCCCCAGCTCCACCCGGAACTTCTCCAGCAGGCTGGTGCTGAGGAGCCGGAGCTGGGTGGCCCAGGCGGTCGAGTCGCAACGGACGTGGAGGGTGGTGTCGGTAAAGCTCTCGGGAGTGCAGTGGGCCGAAATTTCAGGGCCAACCAAGGTGGCCCATTCGGCCATCACGGATCCGACCGCCACCGGAGACGTCCAGCCGCGCTCCGCCACCAGTCGTCCCACTACCTTGCCCAGGCCGAGGGGATCGCGGCCGCTGGCGTGGAACTGGCTGAAGCCGCGGGTGTCACGGATGCCTTTTTTGGCTTTGGCGGTGCCCGGGCGGGAAGCGGTCCTGCGGATTTCGCCCCGGGCTGCGGCGGCCTCCCGCATCCTGTTCAGGGCAACCTGGGGCGCATCGATGTTGTCGGGGTCGCGGCCGGGCTGAAGCCCGCCGCCCTTTTCACTGTCCCTGCTCATCAATACCTCCCGGGATGACTTTCACCCGCCGTCCGGAGAGCTCTTCCGGGATGTCGGCGTCGACGGCGGCGGTCACCAGGACCTGTTCCGCGCCGGAGACTATTGCGGCCAGTTTACGCCGCCGCTGGACGTCCAGCTCGGCAAAAACGTCGTCCAGGATGAGGATGGGAGCCGAGCCCCCTGTCCGAGTGTCGTCCAGCATCACGTAGTAGGAGGCGAGCCGAAGGGACAGGCACATGGACCAGGTTTCGCCGTGGGATGCATAGCCCTTGGCCGGTGCCTGGCCCAGGATGAGTTCCAGTTCGTCACGGTGCGGGCCCACCAGCGAGATGCCCCGCTCTATCTCCTTGCGCCGGGAGTCCGCGAAGGCCTTGATGTACCTGTCCGCGAGCTCTTCCATAGAGAACTGCCGCAGGTCTTCCACGTCCGGCGAAGCACCCCCGCCAGCGGTGCCGGCTGCACGCATCAGCGGGGCACCGTCGTCGTCCATCTGGTTTTGGAGGCTGGAACGGTAGACGGCGTCGGCGGGTTTGGATGCGTCGGTCAGCTCCGCATAGGCACGGCCCAGGTGCGGCCGCAGCCGTTCCACCAGTTCAAGCCGCGCGTGCAGAAGTTCGGCCCCGGCTTTCGCCATGTGTTGGTCCCACACGTCCAGGGTCGCCTCATGGGCCGGCGTGAACTTTCCGGCGCGGGCTGATTTGAGCAGCGCATTGCGTTGTTTCAGGACACGGTCGTAGTCGCTGCGGGTGGCGGCGTGGTGCGGAACGAGGCTGGCCAGCAGTTCATCGAGGAACCGGCGTCGGTTGGAAGGATCGCCCTTCACCAGGGCCAGGTCTTCCGGTGCGAAAAGTACTGTCTGGCAGATCCCCAGGAGATCGCGTGCCCGCACCGGATTGCTGCGGTTGATGCGTCCGCGGTTTGCCCGCCCCGCATTGATTTCCAGTTCCAGGACCGTGATCTGTTCCCCGCGGACCAGCCTGGCCCGGACCAGCGCACGTTCCGTTCCGAACCGGAGCAGGGGCGCATCCGAGCTGACGCGGTGTGAGCTCAGTGTGGCCAGGTAGCCGATGGCTTCCATCAGGTTGGTTTTGCCGATGCCGTTGTATCCCACAAGGACAGTGACACCCGGCCCCAGGGCAAGGTCCACCTGGGCATAACTGCGGAAGTCAGTCAGGGAGAGGTGTTCTAGGTACACGCGGTTTTTCGGCAATTCCGGGAACCTCGCGGTTCCCTGCTGGGTATTACTTGGCGGGACGGGTGGCGTGGCCGCCGAACTGGTGCCGCAGCGCAGACACCATCTTCATGGCCGGGGAGCTGTCCTCGCGGGACTCGAACCGGGCGAAAAGCGCCGCAGTGATGGCCGGCGCCGGAATCGCATTGGCAATGGCTTCTTCCACGGTCCACCTGCCCTCACCGGAATCCTCGACGTAGTCATCGATGTTTTGCAGGCCCGGATCCTCATCGAGGGCTTTGACCAGCAGGTCCAGCAGCCAGGACCGGACCACGGTGCCCTTTTGCCAGGCGCGGAACGTCCCGGGCAGGTCGCTGATGATGTCCTTGGAAGCCAGCAGCTGGTAGCCCTCGGCATATGCCTGCATCAGGCCGTATTCGATTCCGTTGTGGACCATCTTGGCGTAGTGGCCTGCACCGATCCCGCCCACGTGGACAAAGCTGTCCGCCCGGTCCCCCTCAGGACGCAGGGCGTCGAAGACAGGAAGCGCGCGCTCAATATCGGCCGCGTCGCCGCCGGCCATGAGGCCGTAGCCGTTCTGCAGTCCCCAGACTCCGCCGGAGACTCCGCAGTCCGCGAAGTGGATCCCCTTGGCGGCAAGGAGTTCGCCGTGTTTCTGGTCCTCGGTGAACCGGGAATTGCCGCCGTCGATCACCAGGTCACCCTCGTTGAGCTTTTCGCCCAGCTCCTTGATGACGGCGTCGGTGATGTCGCCGGCAGGGACCATGACCCAGATGAGCCGCGGCGTGGGAACTGCAGCCAGGAGCTCTTCGATGGAGGCGGCGTCCGTCACGTCCGGGTTGCGGTCGTATCCGGTGACCTCAACACCGCCATTGCGCAGCCGTTCGCGCATGTTGAACCCCATTTTGCCAAGGCCGATCAGTCCAATGTGCATGGTGGAACTCATTTCTGCGCGAGGGGTCGGGTGTCATCGGGGGATGCCCAACTAGGTAGCAGTAAGTGTCGTTTTGGGCGCCCAAAACGACACTTGGCGCTACTCAGTTGGGGAGGCGGACGGGCATCACCAGGTAGCGGTAGTCGTCCTGGTCTTCGCCATCGGCGTCTGCCTGGGCTGTGATCATGGCGGGCTTGGGTGCCGTGGTGAAGGAGAAACGGACAAATTTGGTTTCAATCACGCTCAGCCCCTCCACCAGGTAGTGGGGGTTGAAGGCCACGGTGATGTCCTCACCGGAAAGCTGCGCTTCCAGTTCCTCGGACGCCTGGGCGTCCTCTCCGGTACCGGCGTCCAGGTTTAGCTGGCCCTGCGTGAAGGCCAGGCGCACCGGGGTGTTGCGTTCCGCCACGAGGGAGACGCGCCGCACTGCCTCTACGAGTTCTTGGGTCTGCACGGTGGCGTGGATGGGGGTGGAGTCCGGGAACAGCGAGCGGATCTTGGGGTAGTCGCCGTCAACCAGCAGCGAGGTGGTGGTGCGTCCGCCGCTTTCGAAGCCAATCAGCCGGCTCTCGTCATCGGCGAGGGCGAGGTGAATGTCGCCGCTGTTGCCAAGGGTTTTGGCCACTTCGTTCAGGGTCTTGGCCTTGACCAGCGCGCTGGTTGAAATGCCGGGCGTGACCGGCTTCCACGGCACCTCGCGCATGGCCAGCCGGTAGCGGTCGGTGGCGAGGAGCGTAATGAGGTCGTCCTCGATCTCCATCCGCACGCCGGTGAGGATGGGCAGGGTGTCATCCTTGCTGGCGGCGATGATCACCTGGGACACCGCCTGGGCAAAGGAGTCGCCGGGAACGGTACCGCTGATGGGCGGAAGCGCGGGAAGCGGCGGGTACTCGGCTTCCGGCATGGTGGCCAGGTGGAAGCTGCTGCGGCGGCAGGTCAGGGTGACTTTGTTGCCGTCTGTTTCGACGTCGACCGGAGCGGATGGCAGGCTGCGGCAGATGTCTGCCAGGAGCCGGCCGGAAACCAGGATGGTGCCCTCGTCCCTGATGTCCGCTGCGATTTCCAGGCGGGCAGAGGTCTCGTAGTCGAAGCTCGAGAGGCTGACGGTGCCGGCTTCGGCTTTCAACAGCAACCCGGACAGGACCGGTACGGGCGGCCGCGGAGACAACGAGCGGGCTGTCCAGGTGACGGCTTCTGCCAGGACGTCCCGATCGACTCTGAACTTCACGGAAGGGTGCCGCCTTTCATTGCTGCTGCGTTGATGTTCCTGAAACGTCCCGCCGGGAGTTCCGAAGAGTTGTTGCCCCGCTCGTGTTCCTGCATGGTCCGTGCTGCCGGAACCACACGAAAACCCGAGGATGGGAGCGCTGCTGACAGCTTAGCCGGAAGATCCGGGATTAACCCATCCCCCAAGCCAGCCATGCCCCTTCGGGCCTCTCGGCCTGGAGAGGTTCGGGAGGGCGGACCGGTCTTGTTGTTTGAGGGATTTCAATTTCTTGGGATTAGTAGTGTTAATAACTGCTGTGGAAACTGTGGATAACTCCCCCTCGCCGCGAGATCCGGCGGTTAAGGCCTGTTCATGGACTGTGGGCGGCGGAGGTTTTAAACAGGGTGTGGATGGGGACAACATTTTTCGCGATTTTTCGAATCCACAGGCGCCTTAAGGGTTTTAAGCCCATTAACCGCGGTTGTCCCCTTAACTATCCACAGGCTTATCCACATGCACCTGTTAATAAGGTATAGAGACGGCGGCTACGAGTCGCGCTGCTGCTGCTTGATCCGGTTGGTCAGCTCCGTCACCTGGTTGTAGATCACACGGCGCTCGGCCATCAGCTCGCGGATCTTCCTGTCGGCGTGGATCACGGTGGTGTGGTCGCGGCCGCCAAGCTCCTGGCCAATCTTCGGCAGCGACATGTCCGTCAGTTCACGGCAGAGATACATGGCGATCTGGCGTGCAGTCACCAGGGTCCGGGTGCGCGACTTGCTGCACAGCTCTTCCATGCTGAGCTTGAAGTATTCGGCAGTCTGCTGGAGGATCTGGCTGGACGTGATCTCCTGGGCGCCGTCGTCGGTGATGAGGTCCTTGAGGACCATCTCGGCAAGGGCCACGTCAACGGGCTGGCGGTTAAGGCTGGCGAACGCGGTAACGCGGATCAGGGCGCCTTCAAGCTCACGGATATTGCTGGAGATTTTGGATGCGATGTACTCAAGTGCGTCATCCGGCGCGGACAGGCCTTCGCTGAGCGCCTTCTTGCGGAGGATCGCAATCCGGGTTTCAAGTTCCGGCGGCTGGATGTCGGTGAGGAGGCCCCATTCGAAGCGCGACTTCATGCGGTCCTCGAACCCTGCCAGCAGCTTGGGTGGCTGGTCCGAGGTGATCACTACCTGCTTGTTGTTGTTGTGCAGCGAGTTGAACGTGTGGAAGAACTCCTCGAGCGTCCGGTCCTTGCCTGCGAGGAACTGGATGTCGTCGATGAGTAGCACGTCGACGTTGCGGTAAGTGGTCTTGAAGCTTGCGCCTTCATCGTCACGGATGGAGTTGATGAAGTCGTTGGTGAACTCCTCCGAATTCACGTAGCGGACGCGGATGCCACTGTAGAGCCGGCGGGCATAGTGGCCGATTGCGTGCAGGAGGTGCGTTTTTCCGAGTCCGGAGTCGCCGTAGATGAACAGCGGGTTGTACGCCTTGGCGGGTGCTTCAGCCACTGCGACGGCGGCGGCGTGGGCAAAACGGTTGGACGAACCGATGACGAAGGTATCGAAGACGTACTTCGGGTTCAGCCGGCCGAACTCGTGCGACGTGCTGGGAAGCATCGGCTGCGGCTTCTGCTCGATCAGCTGGTCCGCGGAGAAGGACGGCTCGACGACGACGGGTTCAGGTTCCGTGTGGATGGGCACCAAATCGGTATCGACGTCGATGGCGCAGCGGATGTCATCGGAGAAGACGTTGTGCAGAGCATCATCCAGTGCGTCTTTGACTTGGGTCTGGAGCACTTCACGGGTCAGCTCGTTGGGGACGGCCACCAGGAGGGTGGAACCGATCAGGCCCTGGGCCTGCGCGAGGATGACAAAGCCCCGCTGACGTGGTGAAACACGGTGGTCCTGTTCCAGCAGGCTGACAACACGCCGCCAGGAACTTCCGACAGTATTGGCGTGGTTGGCTTCGTCTACTGTCATCAATCGGTTCCCTCAAAACTTGCTTTGCCTGCATTGCCTGCAGCCGCAAGTCATGAACCAGGATGGATTCAGCTTCATCCACAGGGTTATGCACAGTCCGTGGATAATCGGCTACTGGGCCACTCTAGGGGATGAAAAGCCTAGAAGATAGCTGGCAAGTAGCTTGTGGATAATTACACCGGTGTGGTTCGGAAAAGGGGGCTGTGAGCCACTTCATCCACAGGCTCCGGGGGTAGGTTAGGCACAGCTGGGGATAGGGACCACAAGGGGTTCCGGTTTGACTCGGGGGCTTAAATTGCCCTAACGTTGTGAAGTCCTTTGTGTCCGCTTTTTGGCCCCATCTGAATCTCTCAGGCGCAGTGCGTTTGGGCAGCCGGGGGAAGCGTGCATATACAAAACTTAGCGTCGGCCAGTTCTTCCCCATACTGATCGGGTGGGCGCACCTTTGATCCACTGGAGTAACTAACGTGAGCAAGCGGACTTTTCAGCCGAATAACCGCCGTCGAGCCAAGAAGCACGGCTTCCGCCTTCGTATGCGTACCCGTGCCGGCCGTGCCATCCTGGCAGCCCGTCGTGGCAAGGGTCGCACCGAGCTGTCGGCCTAAATACTGACTCGTCGGTAGACATTTCTTTGCGAGTTTAAGGTGCTGGCCACCCGTAACCGTTTGAGGACTGCATCCGATTTTTCAACAACTGTACGTTCCGGTGTCCGCAATGGGCGCCGGAACGTAGTGTTATATACGGCAGCCATTGCTGCTGACGAACCCAGCCGGATCGGGTTCATCGTTTCCAAGAGTGTAGGGAACGCTGTGGTCAGGAACCTCGTTAAGAGGAGACTGAGAGAAGCAGGTGCTGCCTCGCTGCGCGAGCACGGTACCGGGTTTGCCATAGTGGTCCGGGCGCTTCCCGCGTCCGCAACTGCCAGCTGGGACCAGCTGCTGTCGGATTACAATGCCGCATTGGAATCGACGATGGTCCGGCTGGCCGGCCGCCCCGCAAGGGCTGCTGCCAAGGATTCGGCCGGTACAACACAGGAGGGGACACCGCGTGCGTAACGCCACCGCCGTCGTCGTTACTTCTCTCCAACGTGGTGCCGCATCCGTGGGGCTGTTCCTGTGGAACCTGCCCCGGAATATTCTCATTCTTCTTCTCAAGGCCTACCGCAAGGTGATTTCCCCCTTGTACGGCCAGGTGTGCCGGTTCTTCCCCTCCTGCTCGGCCTATGCGCTGGAAGCTGTCACTGTCCATGGCGCCGTCAAGGGAAGCTGGCTCGCTGTCCGGCGCCTTGGCCGCTGCCACCCATGGAACGCCGGCGGTGTGGACCACGTCCCCGCTGGCCACCGGGAATGGCCGGAACACGAGACCCCCACAATTGTTGTGCTGAACAACCCGGACAAGTACCTGGCTGCTCGGACTGATGGAGAAGGCCGCAGTGCGGCCTGACGAATAGGGATAAGTATGGACTTCTTTGAAACAATCATGTTTCCGTTCAAATGGCTTGTGTCCATCATCATGGTGGGATTCCATGAGGGGCTGACTGCCATTGGGCTGCCGGAAGCCTCCGGCTGGACGTGGACGCTGTCCATCATCGGCCTGGTGCTGGTGATCCGTGCCGCCCTGATCCCCGTGTTCGTCAAGCAGATCAAGGCCCAGCGCGGCATGCAGCTCCTGCAGCCCGACCTCAAGAAGCTCCAGGACAAGTACAAGGGCAAGACCGACCAGCTGTCCCGCCAGGCAATGGCGCAGGAACAGATGGCCATGTACAAGAAGCACGGGACCAACCCCTTCTCCGCCTGCCTTCCCATGCTGATCCAGATGCCGTTCTTCTTCGCACTGTTCACAGTGCTGTCCGGCATTTCGACGGCGAGGGACCGCGGCGAGGGCATTGGTGCGATGAGCCACGGCCAGGTGGAACAGTTTGATGACTCCACCATCTTCGGGGCCACGCTTTCCGCGTCCCTTCTGCACGGCGGTGAAGGCAACCTGACCGCCGTCTGGATCCTCTCCATCATCATGATCCTTGCCATGACTGCCTCGCAGTTCATTACGCAGAAGCAGATCATGGCCAAGAACATGTCCGAAGAAGCCATGGCCAGCCCGTTCATGCGCCAGCAGAAGATGATGCTCTACATCCTGCCGATTGTCTTCGGTGTTGGCGGCATCAACTTCCCGATCGGCGTCCTGATCTACTGGACCACCACCAACCTGTGGACCATGGGACAGCAGTTCTTTGTGATCCGCCGCATGCCGACGCCGGGATCCCCCGCCGCAAAGGCCCTCGCCGAGCGCCGGGCTGCCAAGGGCCTTCCGGCCCTCCCTATCCTGGGCGGCAAGAAGGATGAGGCAGCCGACGCCGCTGCTGCCGCCGCGGCCGTGGCCCAGGCCAAGGGCCAGCGTATCCAGCCACAACGCAAGAACAGGAAGAAGAAGTAATGTCTGCCGAAAGCACCGAACACGCCCTGTCCGAGGAGATCATTGACGATCAGGACGCGTCCGAGAACGGGGAGGCTTCCCTGCCCAAGGCCTCCTCAGCCAGCCGCCTGGAGGAAGAGGGAGACGTAGCAGCGGACTACCTCGAGGAGTTGCTGGACATCGCCGACATCGATGGAGACATCGACATTGAGGTCCGCAACGGACGCACCTACATCTCCATCGTGACCGAGGAAGAATCAGACGCCTTGGACAGCCTGGTGGGTGAGGACGGCGAAGTCCTTGAGGCACTCCAGGAACTGACCCGGCTTTCGGTTTTGTCCGCAACCGAGAACCGCTCGCGGCTGGTGCTGGACATCAACGGTTACCGGCAGGAGCGTACCGGCCACCTGCAGAAGGTTGCCGAGGACGCCGCCGCTTCAGTCAAGGAAAGCGGCCAGCCGGTGGCACTCGAGCCGATGAGCGCCTACGAGCGGAAAATCGTCCATGATGCCGTTGCTGACCTGGGACTGGTCAGCGAGTCCGAGGGCGAAGGCGCCGGACGCCACATCGTTGTATCCGCTGAGTAGAGAATGGCTGATCCGCTAACCATGGTTGACATTACGCCAGCTGAGCTTTCGGCCGCGGAGAAGATCTTCGGCGACCGGTTGGACCTGGCTAAACGCTATGTTGAACACCTGGCGACCTCGGGCACGGAGCGCGGCCTCATTGGACCGCGGGAGATCCCCCGCCTGTGGAGCCGGCACGTCCTTAACTGCGCCGTCATTGAGAGTGAGATCCCCGAGGGGAGCCACGTCGCCGATGTCGGCAGCGGTGCAGGCCTGCCCGGGCTGTGCCTGGCGATTGCCCGGCCGGACCTGGAGCTGACCCTCATCGAACCGCTGGAACGCAGGGTGATTTGGCTCCAGGAAGTTGTTGACGACCTGGGCCTGGACAACGTCACAGTCATGCGGACCCGGGCTGAACTGGCCGTGGGCCACGTTGAGGCGGATGTGGTGACGGCCAGGGCCGTTTCGGCCCTCAGTAACCTCGCAGGCCTGACCATTCCGCTTCTTGCCGGCAAGGGCGAAGTAGTGGCCATCAAGGGCCGCAGCGCCGCCGAGGAGATCGAAAAAGCCGCCAAGACCATCCGTAAGCTTGGGGGGGTGGAGACGTCTGTTCTCACCGTTGGTGAGAACCTCCTGGAGGAACCCACCACCGTGGTTCGCATCGTTGTAAACAAGTCCCAAAAGAAGGCCTAGTTCGGGCCCGGTGGCCTAACTCTGGCGGGTCCAGCAGTTAGGCTAGACAACGGCAGCAAATTTGGCTGAACGAGAGTGAGTGTGCCCCAGTGACCAGTAGTGAAGCCTCCACACAACGGATACCCCCGTTTGTGTCTTTGGGGTCAGCACGTTCTGTCGCTGGTCCTATCGCGACCCCCGCCAGAGGCGGGATTCACCCGGAACGGGTTTCGAAGGCCGCCAAGTCAGCAGCCGTTTCACGTGAAACAACTGCTGGCGGTAGATCCAACGTTATTGATGCGATCGACGATTCCAGCCCCATTGCCCGCGAGCTGGCGCATGAAACCAAACGCCGTGAACGCCTGATAGGTCGCCAACTGCCGCGTCCTGAGAACACCCGGATCTTCACGGTCTCCAACCAGAAGGGTGGGGTGGGGAAGACCACCACCACCGTGAACATTGCGGCGGCCCTGGCGGCGGCCGGCCTCAATGTCCTGGTGATCGACATTGACCCGCAGGGCAACGCTTCGACCGCCTTGGGGATCGAACATCACGCGGACGTGGACAGCATCTACGATGTCCTGATCAACGACGTGCCCCTCGCCGATGTGGTGGCACCGTGCCCGGACATCGGAAACCTGATCTGCGCACCCGCAACCATTCACCTGGCAGGCGCGGAAATTGAGTTGGTTTCCCTCGTGGCCCGTGAACAGCGGCTCAGGCGAGCCATCGACGTTTATGCCAAAACCCGAGAGAAGAACGGCGAGCAGCGGCTCGACTACATCTTCATCGATTGCCCGCCAAGCCTTGGACTGCTGACCGTCAATGCTTTCTGCGCAGCCAACGAGGTACTCATCCCCATCCAGTGCGAGTACTACGCACTTGAAGGCCTGAGCCAGCTGCTGAAGAACATCGAGATGATCCAGAAGCACCTGAATGCCGACCTGGTGGTGTCGACGATCCTGTTGACCATGTACGACGGCCGTACCAACCTCGCAGCCCAGGTTGCGGCCGAGGTCCGCCAGCACTTCCCGGATCAGGTCCTCTCTGCTGTGGTTCCGCGCTCTGTGCGTATCTCGGAAGCACCGAGCTACCAGCAGACGGTCATGACGTACGACCCTTCCTCCAGTGGAGCCCTGTCTTATCTGGAAGCCGCTGCTGAAATAGCAGAGCGCTAAAATCTTCAAACTGCAACGACTGGAGCCTGGCAACGCCTGGCTCTACCACTGGAGGGATTACCAATGAGCGAGAAACGACGCGGCCTGGGCCGCGGTCTGGGTGCGCTGATTCCAAGTTCCGCCGCCGCCAACGGGTCGGGTAACGCGACAACCGTCTCGCGTCCGGTAGATCTCTTCTTCCCTGAGGGACGCAAGAAGACGGAGCCTTCAGAGGAGGCCGTCGACACCCAGTCGTCGAAGCCCGTAGAAGAAAAGACTACGGCGGCTGCGTCCCCCAAATCCTCCCCAGTCAAACCTTCTTCAGCCAAGTCTGCTGCAACCAAGGGGCCGCAAGCTGGTACGACGGCACCGAAGGCGAATGCTGCCGCTAAGGCCAAGAAGGAAGTGCCGGCAGTCAGCGTCGACGACGCTGATGAAGCTGGGCAGAAGCAGCAGGGCATGCCGGAGGAGGTTGCCTCGGCAGGCACCACCGGTACGCGCAATGAAACTCCTGCATGGAACGACAACGGCGTTGATCTGGTGGAGGTGCCGGGTGTCCGCTTTGCGGAAATTCCGGTCTCTGACATCCACCCCAACCGCAAACAGCCGCGGTCTGTCTTTGATGAAGACGACATGGCTGAGCTTGTACACTCGGTACGCGAAATCGGTGTCCTCCAGCCAATTGTTGTGCGGAAGTCAACCGAAGAAGGTGGCGAGCCCTTTGAGCTCGTCATGGGTGAGCGCAGATGGAGGGCAGTTCAGGCCGCTGGCCTCGAAACCATCCCTGCAATCGTCCGGGACACCACCGACGACGACCTGCTTCGGGATGCGCTGCTGGAAAACCTGCACCGCAGTCAGCTCAACCCCCTGGAAGAAGCTGCGGCCTACCAGCAGCTCTTGGAAGACTTTGGGACGACGCACGAACAGCTGGCGGACCGCATCGGCCGTTCGCGTCCGCAGGTCTCGAATACCCTGCGGCTCCTTAAGCTGCCTCCGCTGGTGCAGCGCCGTGTAGCGGCCGGCGTTCTGTCCGCGGGCCACGCTCGCGCCCTCCTGGCCCTTCCTGACGCTGCCGCGATGGAGCGCCTGGCTCAGAAGATCGTTGCGGAGGGCATGTCGGTCCGAGCAACGGAAGAGGCTGTGACGCTGTATCAGGATCCGGCGAAGCCGACAAAGAACAACATCCCCCGTCCTGGTGCCCGCCATGAGCGGCTCGACTATTTGGCTTCCTCGCTTTCCGACCGGCTTGATACCAACGTCAAGATCTCCCTTGGTGTCCGTAAGGGAAAAGTGAGCATTGAATTCGCGAGCGTCGAAGACCTCAACCGCATTATGGAGGTCCTGGCTCCCGGCCAGAGCGGCTAACCATCTTTCTGCGAGTAGGGCCCGGTTCACATCGAATCGGGCCCTACTCGTCTCTAGGGCCTTCCTGCTATGACCGAGCACAGCATATACCGGGCTTCATTTAGGGAGTACACGCTATAACGGCACCTTTAGGGCTGATAGAGTTGGCGGCCCACGGAGTTGTCACGAGCGGAACTGAGTGAGGCATGGGCCGTTTGCGAAGCCCGTCACCTTCGTTGACTGCACATCTTGCGCATTACTTAGTCGGAAGCGCGTAGGCCCGAGCAAATGCCAGTCAACCTCAGGCCCGAAACTGAAACCCCACCGTAGAAGCTGTAAGGCTTTCCGCAGGCTTTAGACGGTTACCGGTGGACCCAGACCCGATTGAGCGTGTTCCGCCAGGTGTAGCAATGTTTCACGTGAAACTCGTCGCTGGCCGCCGCAATCGGAGCTTCGCAGTACTGTGCCTATGGCCAACTGGCGCCCTAAGCGGCCAGCGTGGGGGCGAAGAGCCAGGGACGCAGCTGTGGCTGGCAGAAAACGCGCTTGTCTGTGCGAGATAGCTGGCCATTTGAGTAGCCGCTAAACCGGCGGAGTTGGTCTACGCTAAATCAGCGAAGTTGTTGAATGGCAGGTCTGTGTGTGGCTTACTGGACAGTTCAATTGGGCGCTTCGCAGGTATCCAAAACGGCAGGGCGGTGCCCCTAATGTTTCACGTGGAACATGTGGCGGTAGGTAGTGGCCGCGACGCCGCCTTCGTGTCGTAGTCCTGTGGGCTCTTCTTGCGTAGAACGGCATTCTTCTTAGGAACTATTAGCCCTAGTCGTCGCTAGGGAAGGTATTTAGGCTAGAGAGCTGGAGTCCCCCACTGCGTAGGCGGCCTGGGCAAACTTGTCCGGCTTCAGGTTGATGCGATTCTCGACCGTTGTCTTGTGCAGTATTGACGCCGATGATGTCTTGTGGCCCAGCGTTGCGTTGGCGCATGTGTTCCAACGGCATTTCGGGCCTCGGTCTCAAAAGGCTGTCCAACACGTATTCAAATCCAAGACGACAACCGCTGCCCGGACTCGCTCATCTACAGTTATGGGCACTGTGACCGGACAGTTTGGTCGTGGCGGAGGACTCCATCACATTGGTCGACAAGTGCAAACGTTCCACGTATGGCCGAATTGCGCAAACGTTCCGGTTTGACCAGGTCGTGCATAGGCCCGTTTCACGTGAAACAGGGACCGATCGGTAGGGACGAGCAAAACACTGTTTTGGTCGGCTCGAAAGTTCAGGCTAATGCCCACGCCGTAGTTTGCGTTGAAGCCGTTCTCAAGGTTCGAGTCAGCGGATCTCACGACCTCGACGAGCGGTGGGCGAGGACGCATTCCGAGCGGGAGGAGGGCACGCAGGGTAATCGCTTCAGCGTGGGGCGCACTGTTGTCGAATAGCTGCGCTGGCCCGCTGGCGGCCGACATTTACTCCCAGCTTCGACCCTACGAATCTGAGCCATTTCCCTGGACCTCGCGTATTGGTGGGCCATCGGGCGCCAATTGCTGGACATGTAGCGCCGCCCAGTGCCAGGAACTGTCGGGCGTCCCATGTGCGTGGCCATGGGACGCCCGCGGCATATCATTGACGCGCCCCCACAAGCCCGGTTCCGTGCGACAGTGGATCCAGTCCTTGCTGCTCTCCCCTGGCCGATGCCACTCTAGTCCTCGTTGAATCCTGCGCGACCGTGGTCCTTTAGCCACTGACTGTATCCCGGATTATGGTGCTTGTGCGTATCTAGAACTGCGGAGGTGCCACAAGGTTTCACTATCGCGTGCCATCCTGGCAGAGCACGAATTCGGACTATGTCGCAGGAGGTTAACGGCTTTTACGCCTCTGATCCAGGGGTGGACAACTGCATCTCCACCTGCACCTTTCGGCCCAGGATCATTTCTTGCTGGTAGCGCAGACCGTGGAAAACGCTGTGGATAACCATGTGGATAGGAGGCTGTCGGTTGGGAGAGTTTTAGGGCCGTCTTGCTTTACGGGTTTGCCAGACTGGCGCAAAATTTTTGGGCTTCGCAGGTGACCGACAATGGGGCCCCTCGTGTTTCACGTGAAACACTCGGCGGTTTGCTGTACGCGGCGCGCACAAGACGAGATAAACAGCCTGGATGCAGCTATTTCAAGCAACTTTCCGGCATTAGGAGAACCGCGCACTCTGGGGCCCAGAGCCGTGAGATGCAACACTACTTGTAGTCACCGACTGGCGGCCGTATATCTGTCGATCCCCGTCAAATAGATGGCAGGGCCAAGGGCCTCGCGCCCTGTGGATATTGCTGTGAATACCCGTTGGTAGCTCTGTGGAAAAAGGTGTGGATATCTATCATGGTCTATAACCCCTGGTAGCGCGCTGGCGATGCATAGAGGTCAACGTCGATCAACACCGGTCTAGGAGTCCAAGGCTCTTCGCTTCTTTTTGACGCGCCCGGATTTCAAGTCGACGCCAATCCCAACTCAGCGCTCATCAGCTGAGTCGGTGAACTAATACCGTCATTTCCCTGGAGATGTCCAGTTTCTCCTCTTGCGCCGTCACCTGATGCCCTGCACATGGATTGGACGGCAGCTCCGCGGCTTCCTTTCCTGTGATCGGCCAGACAAAGGGCCATCCCTTTGAGCAGCGTGCGAAGTCCTCCGCGCTGAGTAGGAGAACGAATTGCGCACAAACCCCTCCTACCCATCCTCCATTGCAGGCGATAGGACCACGTACCGCAGAACTGAGCCCCGTCATCGCTAGCCCCAATGGAATGACATCGGCGCGTCTGCAGCTCAAGTCAGATCGTTGGCGTCCTACTGCCTAGGTGCTGCACCCTGGTGAAGGGCTGCATCGCGGTTCGAGGAGGACGGACCGCCGGCCGCGCATTCCGTTTCACGTGAAACAGTACGTCGCATCAAGGGGCTTCTGCTCTCCGCCTACGTCAAGACTGCGGCTTGAACGCAAAGCCCTACTCGTTGGGGATCGGAAAGCGCGCTTCGATACTGGCGTTCCAATTTAGGCGGGTCTGCATCAGCGAAAGGCTGTTACCGCGACGCACAATTCACTCGTCCTACTGCAGGTCCGCTGCCGTTCGCCCCGTGTCTGAACATGCGTGAACTCCATGACCCCTCTGGTGCCCGCACGCTACGTTCCACGTGGGACGGAAGGATAGAAGATCGGCTGGTGACCGTCGGCATGCACATGCGGCTCGTTTTGCAGCCTAAGGCAGATCGACTGCGGAGTGGACCATCATGTCTGTCGGTGACGTGGCTGGCTGAAACCGCGGCACGCTGGGGCCTGGTCGTTCTTCCACGTCTGGGGAGCAAGCACACTGTGCTTCTATGGCACTCGGCAGGTGTACTGCGCAGGTCGACTGATCCTAAAGGGCGCGCCGCGGGCCAACTCTGCCAGTGTCACTTGGGCCTTAGGCCTGTTGCCGCCATTCTCCCAGGAGCAGGGCAGGGGTGGGCCGGCGCTGGAATGTCTTGTCAACCAGCACCTTAGCCCGATAGTCGCACCATGCATTTGTTTTTGTTTGTTCGTGTGTCCTTATGAGGAAATGGCGTTATGAGTTGTGGCTCGGGAACTCTACGTGGCAATGGTCTCAGCCCACTTGATGTTTCACGTGAAACCGCAGCAGACGCCTAGCCAACGGTTACGGAGGCCTTGCAGCCAGCTCAGGAGGTCTCTGGTGATATCTTGCGCCTTCTCCGCCCAAGCACCTCCGGAGAACAGCGGCCTGGCCTTTCCCGCTGCCGTCCTTTCTTCCGGCCTTGGTGGCGCTTTCGCCTGCTGACGCGGTCGGGGAAAAGTTCCCATGTAGCCCTTTGTCTAAGAGTTCGACGTAGCGGTTCATTTGCCAGCTCACGGAGCAGATTGCTACCCAGATGCCTTTTTGGTCGTCAGGAGGCACACCGAAAGCCTGAAAGTGTTCCGCGAGCTGAGAGGGCACACCGCTCCTGGGCATCAGGTGTGGACCAAAACCGCGCCACATTTGGTGCTTCAGCTTTGAGCACAATAGTCCAGAGCCATGTTTCACGTGAAACAAGTAGACCGCCGCGTTGGTGAACACAGACACAGCGGTTTGTCATCGGTTTCGGCACTGCAGTTGTCGGCATGTGGCAACGTTGCTGGCAGCTGGCAACAAAAAAGTGGCCACCGTCATGCAGTGGCCACTCTTCTGTTCAATTCAGCCGAGCTATAGAAACCCCTAGGACAGAACGTCCGCGAATTCCTTTTCGAAGAACTGCTTAGGCTTGGCGCCGATGACCGTGCTCTTCACTTCCCCACCCTGGAAGAGATATACGGCGGGGATTGAGGTGATGCCGTATTCGGCAGCGATAGCCGGATTGTCGTCGACGTTTACCTTGACCACGTCGACCTTCTCGCTGTATTCCACGGAGATCTCATCCAGGATCGGGCCCAGCTTGCGGCAGGGGCCGCACCATTCAGCCCAGAAATCAACGATTACCGGCTTGTCGGAGGACAATACGTCCGTGCTGAAGCTTGCGTCCGTTACGTCTTTTGCGTTGCTCATAACCTGATCTCTCTCTTCGGGTATCGTGGCGGTACTTACGCGGGCAAGTCTGCGAGGTAGTGCTCAACATCGATCGCCGCGACACAGCCGGAGCCTGAAGCGGTGATCGCCTGGCGATAGGTGGGGTCCACCACATCACCGGCCGCAAACACGCCGGGAATGCTGGTCCTGGAGCTGCGGCCTTCGACGGCGATGGTTCCCTCAGAGGTGAGGTCCAGGATGTCTTTGACCAACTCGGTTCGGGGGTCGTTGCCGATCGCTACGAACACGCCTGTGACTGCGAGATCCGAAACACCTCCGTCAAGGAGACTCTTGACCTTCAGCCCGGTGACCTTTTCCTCGCCGATGACGTCATCCACAGTGCTGTTCCAGACAAAGTTGATTTTCTCATGGGCCAGGGCACGGTCGGCCATGATTTTGGAAGCCTTCAGGGAGTCCCGGCGGTGTACAACCGTGACTGACCTGGCGAACTTGGTGAGGAACAGGGCCTCCTCCATGGCGGAGTCGCCACCGCCGATCACGGCAATGTCCTGATCTTTGAAAAAGAAACCGTCGCAGGTTGCACACCAGCTAACGCCGTGTCCGGAGAGGCGCTTTTCGTTCGGCAGGCCCAATTCGCGGTAGGCAGATCCGGTGGAAAGGATGACGGCCTTCGCCTTGAAGCTCTCACCGGTCGCGATGGTGACCGTCTTTACCGGCCCTTCAAGGTCAAGACTGGTAACGTCCTCGAACTGGATCTCCGTGCCAAAACGGACAGCCTGCTTCTCGAAGTTCTCCATCAGGTCTGGACCCATGATCCCTTCCGGAAAGCCCGGATAGTTCTCAACGTCTGTGGTGTTCATGAGTTCGCCGCCGGCCGTGACGGAGCCGGCAAGCATCAGCGGCTTCAGGTTGGCACGTGCTGTGTAGACAGCTGCCGTGTAACCGGCCGGGCCTGAACCGACAATGATGACATCACGTACATCGGACGCGGTGTTTTCTGCGATGGTCACTGAACGGTGAACCTCTTCCTTGGTTGACGCGCCCCTCGTGGAGGCCGGCCACATGGCACAACTGCTGCGTGTTGCTGATTATTCCGGCGCCAGGACATGGTGGACCACCGGTGCACAGCAGGCCGCTGTCACCGTAGGCGCTCTTTCAAGGTTACCGCCCCGGCGGCAGGAGTCCGCGTGCTCCTGGATGTGTCCAGGATTCCACACTAATGACTGCCAAGGCCCTCACGAACGCCACCCACAGTCAGGAGGAACCTGGTTACTGGACCTTGATCTCCGCGAGCCGGATGCCGAATCCGTAACGGGTCTTCGGAGCAGCCAGCCGCGGCAGGGAGTTGATGGAGACGATCACATACTCGGCCTCCACCGGCTCCGCCAAAGGCATGGTCAGGTCAGTGGACGTGAAGCTGTTGGTTCCTACTGCTTTAGCCCCATCCAGTGCAGGACGGTCGTTGGTGTAGACAGTGATGTTGCCACCCGAGCCGCCAAGCTGCGAAAGCGTAATGGAGGACACCTGGGTGGGCTCCTCGAGCTTCACCACCAGGGGGACACCCTGGGGTGCCAATCCGCCCCAGTTCTCGGTGGCGAACTCCATGTCGGACCAGAAGCTCGCGGCGTTACCGTCGTACGCCCTGACGAGGTCGCCATCAAAGGTGGCAGCAAAGTCGAAGTTGCCCTGCCTGGTGATGCTCTCGATGGCCGGGGGTGCAGCCGGCGGGGCCGTTGTGGGTGCCTGCGTCGGAGCCGAAGTGTCTTCAGGAGCGCTGCTGTTGGCGCCGGGTGCCGTGGGCACTGCCTGCGGCTGCGAGGAGAACAGGCTGCCCAGGTTGGTGACGGCAAATACCAGTCCGGCAATGAGCACCACGGCCAGCAGTCCACCAACCAACCAGCGCATGGACCGTGGCTCGCGGGCGGGTTCGTCACGGTCGTCGTCGTCGTAAGGGCCCTGATCGGGAATGGACGCGCCGCCACCAGCTGCCGGTGCAGCCGACCGTGCAAAAACGGAAGATTTCTTCTTCTTGGCCTCTGGTTCGTCGTCGACCGAGGAATCCACCGCGGCATGCTCTTCAGCGTGCGCGTAATCGTCATCGGACCACAGCGACACCTTGGGCTTACCGGCAGGTGAGCCGGGGGATCCTTGCGTGTGGCCTACAGCCGGCGTGTGGGCGGCCTGGTGATCCTCCGCGCGTGCCGAACGATCGGTTCCGGAGCCGGCGGCAGCGGCCGCACCTGCGGCTCCTCCCGCAGCAAGAGCTCCACCGGCTGCCGCTGCCTGGCCTCCAGCGGAGGCCCCGTTGGACGAGCGTCCAGAGGAAGGCGCGGCAGCAGGACGAACTGGTGGTTTCGGCGGAACAGCCGGCGCTGCACGGTAAGGATCCACCTGGCTGGCGTGGTTGTCCGAGTAGTTGATGTAGCCGGCTTCTACATGGTCTTCATCGTCGTAGGGTTCCGGCTCGTTCGACCGTGGCTGGCCAAAGATTTCGCTTCCCAGGGTGTCCGTGAAAAAAGGTTCCACGTAGGGAGGATTGGAGGCCACCACCAGGTCCAGCAGATCCGCTGCGGAAGTGTGGTTGGTGATGAGGTAGGTGGCTGCCTCGCTCATGCCGAGGTCCAGGACCTGGACGGTGCCGGGACGTTCGCCGGTGGCTACTTCCCGGGCGCTCTGGGCAACCTGTTCGGTGTTGCCGGGTCCGGCCACCAGTATGCTGACGGGACGGTTCAGGACCTGATCCACACCGTCCAGCACCAGATCGTGGTCGTGCGACGCCAATACCGTGGCAGTGACCTTGTAGCGGCCGCCCAGTACTGATCCGACATCGATCGGGTTGGACACGTGTTCCTCCTAGACTGTCCGGGATTGCCGGCTTGAATGATGCAACCACCGTCCAGGAGCCGGCGGGCGCCTGACCCCTGGATGCAACTACCCCTGTACCTTTTCGATCCTAGCCGATTGCGTCCCTTCCACCTTGGACGAAGGCAGCCGGAAACCGCGGGAACGTCACTTTTTCCGGGGTTTCCTCGGCTTGAAATGGGGGTTCTCTCCGGGCTTCCCCTGGAAGGTGCGGCGCCCTGGAAGGGGGATCTGCTCCCGCAGGAAACCTCCCCGTGCCGTGCTGGGCTGGTCCTCTCCCGGGAGGTAGTCGCCGTCGGACGTTGGCGGGCCATCGCCGTCGAGCGGTTCCTTTTCCCGCGCCCCGCGTCCGGGCGCCGCCTGCTCCGGGGCCGGCCCGGCCCTGAAGGATACGGCGTCGAACTCACCTGAAATCCTTGGGATGAGGCCTGTGTCAACGGACGTGGTGGCACGTTCCGGCTGCTGGCGCCCACCGGATGGTGAATCATGCGGTGAGTCAGACGGCGCACCGGAGGGCGCGTCCGACGGCGGGGTCCCGCCTCCAGCGGGAGGTGCGGCCGGTCCGCCGCGCCCCAGCCGGCCGAGGAGGGGCCGGAGAAGGTCGCGCAGTTCGGAAACCCGGAACAGCTTGAGGAGGAAGAAGTAGGCCACCAGCATGATTGGGCCCACCACAACGACGGTGATGAGGGCTGCCAGTCTGTCGCGCCAGGCAAACCCGTCCGGACTGTAGCTCCCCAGGAGCCACAGGGCACCCGCGCCGGCGATGGCGGAGCCCAGCGCTGCATACCCCATGCGGATGTAGGAGTTGGCGATCCGCGGCCCGTCCAGGTGCCCCAGGAGGCGCCGCAGGAACCAGGCGCTGATGACCACGGAGAGGATGTTGCCCACCATGTAGAGGACCGCGATGGCGTAGATGATCTGCGTGACGGGCAGGAACTGGATGGCGAACGCCCCGGCCACGTAGACAACGGCCAGGAGCAGCTGGACGTAGAACGGTGTGCGCGCATCCTCATTGGCGTAGAAGACACGGGACATCATGAAGTTGGCACTCATGAACGGCGTGCTGAGCGCCAGGATGGTGAGCGTCTGGGCCAGCATCACTCCGTCCTGGCGGAGCCCGCCCGAGAAGAACATGCCGAGGGGACCTGCCAGGGCAAACAGCGCCAGTGCACCGAACACGGTTGCCACCGCCATGGTCCGCAGTCCGTGCGAGAGGGCTTCACGCAACGCGTCACGGTTGCCGTCCTGGGAGGCCCGGGTCATCCGGTTGAACAGCACCGTGGCCAGGGACAGGGCAATGATGGAGTGCGGCAGCAGGTAGAGCTGGCTGGCCACCTCCAGCACGGCGTTTCCTGGCAGCATGTAGGCCGAGGGGTCCCCTGCCTGCTGGAGCCTGATGCGTTCCGCGCCGGGGATGGTGGCGATACGCATGACATAGAGGAACGCGAGCTGCCCGACGGCGGCGGTCAGCAGGGTCCAGACGCTCAGCTTGGCTGCCTGGCCCAGTCCCACTCCCCGCCAGCCGAAGCGGGGCCGGATTCCAAGCTTCAGCCTCATCACGGGGATCATCAGGATGGCTGTTTGTGAAATGACGCCGATGGTTGAGAACCCGGCTACCAGCAGGGTCTGGGTGGCGCCCCAGTTGTCCAGGGTGTGCGGGTTCACCTTGTTCTCGCCGAAAATCCAGATGAACATCCCCAGGCCGGCTATCGCCACCAGGTTGTTCAGGATGGGCGCCCACATGGCGGGTCCAAAAGCCCCATTGGCGTTGAGGACCTGCGTCAGGAGGGCATACAGGCCATAGAAGAAGATCTGCGGCAGGCACCAGAAAGCGAAGGCCACGGCCAGCGCTTTCTGCTGCGGAGTGTATCCCTGCGTTGTGAGTTCAATGACCCAGGGTGCCGCCAGCGTCACCAGCGCCGTCAGTCCCAGCAGGAGCAGCACAGCCAGCGTGAGCAGCCGGCTGATGTAGTCCGCTCCCCTGTCCGGGGCCTTGCTTGCCTTGATGATCTGCGGAACAAGGACAGCATTGAACACCCCGCCCGCCACGAGCAGGAAGATCAGGTTGGGCAGGTTGTTCGCATTGATGAAGGTGTCATTGACAGTGGAGCCCAGGCCGAGCGCCGTGCCCAGCATCCAGGTCTTGCCAAAGCCCAGGAACCGGGACACGAGCGTCCCGGCGGCCATGATGGCACTTGACCGGGTTTCACTGGCAGCCACGGCGCCAGGGGTGCTGTCCGGGCCCGCCGGCTCGGGGGGAACGCCGTCCGGGACGGCATCGCCGGGCCGGCCGGCTTTATCGGAAGGAAAGTTGGTAGCTGACATCGACTTCATCGTCTCACCCGAAGGCAGTTAAAGCCGCAACGCAGGCGCCCTGCGTCCGGGAACCTGCAGTCCTAGAGGTGCTCCGGGAGAACCTCGCGGGCGAGGTCGGCAATCCGGCGTTCGTTGGGGAAGGACAGCTTCCGGGCCAGCTCCTGGATGGGAACCCAGGCCACGTCCACGGCTTCCTGGTCCGGATCGTTCTCGATGGTCAGTTCGCCGCCCGTTGCCCGCAGGAGGTAATGGTGGACCGTCTTGTGGACCCGGTGGCCGCTGACTGTAAACCAGTAGTCAATGCTTCCGAGCGGCGCGAGGATGTCCCCCTCGATGCCGGTTTCTTCGGCAATTTCCCGGACCGCTGCCTGCTCGTTGTTTTCCTTGCCCTCCGGATGGCCCTTCGGCAGGCACCATTCCAAACGTCCGCCGCGGTTAAGGCGGGCGATGATCGCAACCCTCAACTCGGCGTCGGACGTGTCCACTACAACGCCGCCGGCCGAGACTTCCTCAACCGTGGGCAACGATGCCGGTGCCGCATGCTGGGCAGGGGCAACGTGCGCACCGATTGCCGACGGCAATGGTGCGTTTGTCCTCCTGCCGGGAGCGCTCGGTACTGGATGGGCCATGGAGTCCACTCTAACGACTGTTGCCCGTTCGTGATGACCGGAACATGACACCAACATGGACTGCATATGACGCACTTTGCCGGCGGTGGAGTGATTCCGCACGATCTTGACCGTATTTTGGCCTGCCGATGCGCTGGTTTCTGACAAGCTTAAGTAACTATGGCTCACGCACAACACAAGACAGATTCCCAGACCGTCGATTTCCAGGTGGACCCGGTGGTCCTGGAGCTCGGCCGGCGCTTTGTGGACGCCGGCCACGAGCTGTCACTGGTGGGCGGCCCGGTGCGTGACCTTTTCCTGGGCCGGACCTCCCCCGACCTGGACTTCACCACCGATGCCACCCCGGACCAGACGGTTGCCCTCATCAAGAAGTGGGCGGACAACTACTGGGAGATCGGCCGCGCCTTCGGAACCATCGGCATGCGCAAGGCAGGATTCCAGATCGAAATCACCACCTACCGGGCGGAGGCGTACGATCCCGATTCCCGCAAGCCCGTGGTGGCCTTCGGTTCGTCCCTGACAGATGACCTGCTCCGGCGGGACTTCACCATTAACGCCATGGCCCTGAAGCTGCCCTCCCTGGAACTGGTGGATCCTTTCGGCGGCGTACGCGACCTCCATGCCTCCGTGCTGGCCACTCCCGGGGCGCCGGAAGCGTCCTTCTCGGATGATCCGCTGAGGATGATGCGCGCGGCACGCTTCGCCGCCCAGCTTGGAGTCTCCGTCCACGAGGACGTCCGGCAGGCCATGACGCAGATGGCCGAACGGATCACCATCATTTCCGCCGAACGGGTGCGGGACGAACTGGTCAAGCTCATCTGCGGCGCCCGCCCGCGCGTCGGCGTGGACCTGCTGGTGGACACAGGACTCGCCGAGTTCATGCTGCCCGAGGTTTCGGCGCTGCGGCTGGAATCGGACGAGCACCACCGGCACAAGGACGTCTACCAGCACTCCCTCCAGGTCCTGGAACAGGCAGCGGAGCTGGAGACGGACAGTGAGGGTCCGGTGCCAGGTCCGGACTTTGTGCTGCGCTTCGCAGCATTAATGCACGACGTCGGGAAGCCGGCGACGCGCCGCTTCGAACCGGGCGGCGCGGTGAGCTTCCGGCACCACGACATGGTGGGAGCGAAGCTCACCTCCAAACGGATGAAGGCGCTGCGTTTCGACAATGACACCACCAAAGCCGTGGCCCGCCTCGTAGAGCTCCATATGCGCTTCTACGGATACGGGGACGCCGGCTGGAGCGACTCCGCAGTCCGCCGCTACGTGACCGATGCCGGGCCGCTGCTGGAACGGCTGCACCGGCTCACCCGCTCGGACGTCACCACCCGTAACCAGCGGAAAGCGGAACGACTGGCCTTCGCCTACGACGACCTCGAGGCCCGCATCGCCGCGCTCCGTGAGCAGGAATCGCTGGATGCCGTGCGGCCCGACCTTGACGGTGCCCGGATCATGGCCCTGCTGGGCATCAAACCCGGTCCGGTGGTGGGGCGCGCCTACAAGTTCCTGCTTAACGAGCGGATGGAGAACGGTCCCCTGCCCGCGGAGGATGCGGAAGCACGGCTGCTCCGCTGGTGGGCAGGCCAGCCTGAATCAGCGCCTGCCGAACCCACGCCCTTGGCGCCTGGCGCTGGAACGTCCCCCGCCGTCGTCGAGCCGTCCCATTCTGAGGAGTCCAAGTGACCATTCCTGCCCTTGCCCCACGGCCCCAGCTCTGGATCCTCCGCCACGGTGAGACCGAGTGGTCCAAGAGCGGCCAGTACACCGGGCTTACGGATCTTCCACTGACCGTCGAGGGTGAACAGCAGGCCGTGGAGGCCCGGAAGGTGCTGGACCCCGTGGACTTCGACCTGGTGCTCACCTCGCCGTTGAGGCGCGCGCGGCGTACGGCCGAGCTTGCCGGCTTCCCCGATGCCCAGCACGAACCTTTGGCTGTTGAGTGGAACTACGGCGATTACGAAGGGATTAGCTCGGACCTGATCCGCAAGGACAATCCGGACTACCTCATCTGGACCCACGGCGTTCCCAACGGCGAAACGCTGGACGAGGTGGCGGCCAGGGCAGACAAGATTATCGGGCGCGTGCTTGAGTCCGGCATGGACAATGTACTGATTGTGGCCCACGGCCATTTCTCAAGGATCCTTACCGCACGCTGGCTGGAATTGCCGCCTACGGAAGGCCGCCATTTCATTCTGGGTACCGCAAAGGTCTGCACTCTGGGGTGGGACAAAAAGACGCCTGCGATCGTCCGATGGGGCCTCTAAAAGAGACCACCAAAATAAGGTTGGACAATTTTTGGATATTAAGTAGCCAATAGTCCAACCGGTGGTGTAATTTTATTCCTGATCCCAGAGCGTCCCGCCGGGATCGCGGCGCACCGTGCCGGGTCCTTGGCCCGTGCAGCGGCAGAGCAGAAAAGGAGGTTGGGAAAATGATTACTTTGACTAGCGGATGGAAGATGACCATCACCGCTGCCCCGGCCCCTGATGCTTTTGCGCGCCCCTTTAGGGATTACGCCGGCTCCTAGCCGCTACTCCCGCCTGGAGCCCAGGCAGCAGCGTCCGTCAGCGGGCATCGGTCCGGCTGGACACCGGCCTGGTGCAGGTGCAGCATTGCCAAACCGTTCCCGCGGAAGCACGGACTTTCCCCTTAGCACTCTTCCGCCTTTCTTCCCTGCACAATGCTGCTTTAGTGCCGATGTGCAGGGAATTGGCGCCAGTTTCTGCGTAATTCTATTCGTGCTGCCCATAGTGCCCTGCTGCATTCCCTGATATATCCGCCATAAAAGGGCTTAATTGCCGTGCCCCTTTATGCATGCCATCCCACAGGGAAAGGAGGTGATGACCATGAAAAAATTCCGAAAACTCCTATTGCCGGCCCAAGGACGGCGCAGCAGCCGGAGGAAGTTCAACGAGACCCTGCTGGAAAAGCAGCGCGAGGATGTATTCGTCCTGATGCACCAGCAGATCGGCGGTACCCGCTAGGGAGGGCACCGCCCGGGTGACCCGGGCAGCCACGAAAGAAGTACCTCAGCCAGGAGGCATCGTGAACACCAGCGAACCTGTGGCCGGAGCCCACGCCGTGACGCGTGGGCTCCGCGGCCCGTGGCGCCAACCGGGTTCCGGACACGGCGGTAAGCTCGAAGCCATGGAGGACACCCAGCCGCCCGAGCATCGAGGAAGGCTGCGCCTCGTTGTTCCAAGCCGCAGCGATGTCCTGCTGAGGAACTTCACGGAATTGGTGGGCGGCCCCCTTGGAGCCCGGTCCGCTCCGGGCATAGTTTCCCCCGGTGTCTTCACCGTGGAGCGGGTACTGATCCTGCTGACCGTCCTGGCGGCACTGGCAGGCATCATGCTGAAGGGATACTGCCGCGCCAACGGATGGGAATCCCCCACCCAGTTCTACGCCACCTGCTATTCCGACTTCCCCGAACTGTTCCGGAACCGCGGACTGGCAGACGGGAACTTTCCCATCCTGGGCACCGGGAGCCAGTTTGAATACCCTGTCCTGACTGGCCTTATTGCCGGGATAACGGCCTGGTTGGTCCCCGGCGCAGGAGCCTCGGATGCCCGGATCCTGGCCTACTTCGACATCAATGCCGTGCTTCTGGCCGCGGCCGCGGTGGTCACGGTCCTGGCCACCGCGCGGATGAGCGTCCGCCGGCCCTGGGACGCAGCCATGGTGGCTTTAGCGCCGGGCATCATCCTGGCCGGCACTATCAACTGGGATCTCTGGGCGGTGGCCCTGCTTGCCGTGGGTATGTACTTCTTCTCCCGGGAGAGGCTGGTGCTGGCGGGGGTCTTCATCGGGCTTGCCACGGCCGCAAAGCTTTATCCGCTGCTCATTCTGGGCGCCATCCTCCTGCTTGCCCTCCGGACCGGACGGTTCCAGCCGTTCCTCAAGACGGCGGGGGCCGCGGCCGTCTCGTGGAGCGTTGTCAATCTCCCCTTCGCCGTCGCTAATTTCCCGGGCTGGGCCTACTTCTTCCAGTTCTCGGCCGACCGCGGCGCCGGATACAGCTCACCCTGGTTCGCCTACAACCTGGTGCTTGGCCGGTTAAGGGGGCAGGAACTGAGCGGTGCGGCCGTAGACCTGCTGTCCCTCGGCTTGTTTGCGATCGGCTGCGGCCTCATTGCCGTTGTTGCCCTGACCGCACCGCGCCGCCCGCGCCTGGCCCAGCTTGCCTTCCTGATTGTGGCGGCCTTTATCCTGACCAACAAGGTGTATTCACCGCAATTTGTTGTATGGCTGATCCCGCTCCTCGCGCTTGCCAGGCCGCGGTGGCGCGAATTCCTGGTCTGGCAGGGCATCGAGGGCCTCCACTGGGCTGCGGTGTGGATGTACCTTGGACAGGTGACCAGCGCAGGCTCCTCCCAGCACAACCTGGATATGCCCTACTACGTCCTGGCCGTGGCCGCGCACATGCTGGCCCTCGCCTACCTGATGGCGCGGGTGACCTGGGATATCTACGACCCCTCGTACGATCCCATCCGCCGGCACCACCTGGACGATCCGCATGGCGGTCCGTTCACCGGAGCGCCGGACCGGTTCCGGCTGAACCTCCGCCGCCGGGCCGGCTCCACGCTCCCGCAAAAAGCAGCATCCGATGCCTGACGTTACGGTGGTGGGCGCAGGACCCAACGGGCTGGCCGCCGCGGCCGTCATGGCGCGGGCAGGGCTTGCCGTGGAGGTCTTCGAAGCCGCGCCCGTGGTCGGCGGCGGAACCCGTACGGCAGAACTCATGCAGCCGGGCCACTTCCATGACGTCTGCTCGGCCGTTCATCCAATGGCCCTGGCCTCCCCCTTTTTCCGGGCCTTCGAGCTTTCCGGGCGGATGGAGCTTGTCACTCCTGAGCTCTCCTTCGGATCACCGCTGGACGGCGGACGGTCCGCCCTCGCCTACCGGTCGCTTGACCGGACCGCAGCGGGACTCGGCCGGGATGGAGCTGCGTACCGGCGGCTCATGGGCCCCATCGTGCGGAACATCGACGACGTTATGGACTTCACCCAGAACCAGCTCTTCCGCCTTCCCCGCAACCCTGTGGCCGCGGGCATTTTCGGCCTGCGGACCTTGGAACAAGGTTCGGGCCTCTGGAATGCCAGGTTCCGCGAGGAGCCAGCGCCTGCGCTCCTCAGCGGTGTTGCGGCCCATGCCGTGTCCCACCTTCCGTCCCTGGCCGCTTCCGGAGCAGGGCTGATGCTCGGGGCGCTGGGCCACGCTGAAGGATGGCCCATTCCCCTGGGCGGTTCTGCTGCCATCGCCGCCGCCCTGGCAACGGACATCGAGGCGCATGGCGGCGTCCTCCACACAAACACCCCCATCAACCGGTTGACGGACCTTCCACCCGCGCGGGCCACGCTCCTTGATGTTGCGCCGCGCGGACTGGTGGACATGGCCGGTGACTCCCTTCCCGCCCGCTACCGCAAAGCCTTGGAGTCCTTCCGCTACGGGAACGGCTCGTGCAAGGTGGACTTCATACTGTCCGGTCCCGTGCCGTGGGAGGCTGCGGAACTGGCTGACGCCGGAACGGTCCACGTGGGCGGAACCAGGGCGGAACTGGCACACGCGGAAAACGAGGTCAGTGCCGGCCGGCACCCCGAACGCCCCTACGTGCTGGTGGCCCAGCCTTCCCGGTTCGACCCACGGCGTGCTCCCGCCGGCCGCCACACCCTGTGGACCTACTGCCACGTACCGGCTGGATCAACCAAGGACATGGCAGAAGCCATCACCGCACAGCTGGAGAGGTTTGCCCCCGGTTTCAGGGACCTCGTGGTGGACACCAACGTGGTGACGGCGGCGCAGCTGGCAGAGTACAACCGGAACTACATCGGCGGCGACTTCAGCGCCGGCACCATGGACCTTCGCGGCCTGGTCCAGCGGCCCGTAGTGTCCCGGCATCCATGGCGCACTCCCCTGCGCGGCGTCTATCTTTGTTCCTCCTCCACGCCGCCCGGCCCAGGGGTCACCGGTATGCCCGGCCTGCACGCGGCAACCCATGCGCTGAAGGACATATTCCACCTGCCCGTTCCGTCCTTGGGCCTGGGTGGCGCATAGCAGCCGGCAGCGCCCGTAGAACCGCCTGTAATACCGCCAGTATCGCCAGGCGCACTGCTTGTCCCGGGGCATAATGGCCGGATGGGGAAATCAAGAAAACTTTCGGTTGCCGTAGCTGCGCTCATTCTGGGAACCTCTCTGGTGGCCTGCGACGACGGCAGGAGCGGGGCAGAAACCGCAGCACAGCAATTTGCCACAGCCGTTTCGAGACTGGATGTTGCGGGGGTGGCCTTCGACGGCAAGGACGCCGCTGCCGCCAACGACCAGCTGCGCGGCGTGTTCAAGGCACTGGATCCACAGAAGCCCGCAGTTGAAGCAGGCAGCATCACCCTGGACGGCGACAACGCCTCGGCGCCCTTGAACTACACCTGGAAATTCGGTGAAGCAGAGTGGAAATACACCGTACCGGCGAACTTTAAGAAGTCCGGGGACAAATGGCTTACGGTCTGGGACCCGGCAACCCTGGCACCCGGGCTCGCTGACAGCGAGATCCTCACCAAGGGGGCCCAGTCCCCACAGCGCGCGGATATCCTCGGGGCGGGGGACGTCCCCCTGGTCACCTACCGGCCGGTGGTGAACGTCGGCATTGACAAGCCCCAGCTGGGCGCTGCCGATCCCACCGACTCTGCCACCAGGCTCGCTGCACTCGTTGGGGTTGACCCGGCCGGCTACGTCCAGCAGGTGAAGGCCTCCGGGGCGGAAGCCTTTGTTTCCGCGATTACCCTGCGGGATGAGGGCCGCACCATCACCAACGAGCAGATTGCAGCCATCCCCGGCGCCCGTGCCATCGCCGCCTCGGTGCCGCTGGCACCCAGCAGGACCTTCGCCCGCGCCGTGCTCGGCACTGTCGGGGAAGCCACTGCTGAGCAGATCGAAGCCTCGGAAGGTGCCCTGACGGCGGGTGATGTGACCGGCATCGGCGGGTTGCAGCAGCAGTATGACGAACAGCTCAGGGGGACGGACGCCGTCGTAATCCGCGCGCAGCGCGCCGACCTGACCCGCGAACAGATCCAGTCCGCAGCAACTGACCCCCGGCGTGTGCTCTTTGAAGTGGCGCCTGAGCCCGGTACACCGCTGAAGACCACTATCGACCCGACGCTGCAGGCACTGGCGGAGACCACCCTGGAGGAGGTGGGCCCGGCGTCGGCGATCGTGGCGCTGCGCCCTTCCAGCGGTGCCGTCCTGGCCGTGGCCTCGGGTCCCGGCAGTAACGGCTACAACACGGCCATGCTGGGCCAGTACGCGCCCGGGTCAATCTTCAAGATGGTGGACTCGCTCGCCATGTTCCGCAACGGGCTGACCCCTGATTCCAAGGTGGAGTGCACGCCGACGCTGACGGTGGACGGGCGCACCTTCAAGAACGCCGATGGTTATCCCGAAGATTCCCTGGGCTCCGTCACCCTGCGTGACGCCTTTGCGCATTCCTGCAACACGGCGTTCATCGCCGCCCGGGACACCGTGTCACAAGGACAGCTCGAGGCTGCCGCCCTGGCCATGGGCATCGCCGTCGAAGCACCGTCCCTGGGCGCGGACGCGTTCCTCGGATCCGTCCCCGGCGAGGCGGCAGGGACGGAGCACGCCGCGTCCATGATCGGGCAGGGCAAGGTGCTGCTTTCTCCCCTGGCGGCGGCCATGATGGCAGGCTCCGTGGCCAAGGGCGCGTCGGTGTCGCCCCAGCTGGTCCTCAATCCCGACGGCGGTGCTGCCGCTGCCGGCACGACGAGCGGTTCCACGGCACCGGCGGCGCAGCCTTCCGCCACCGCCACGGCGGAAGCGCCGTCGACGGCCTCGGGTGAGCCGATCACCGCCGCCGAGGCCGCTTCCCTGGGTGACATGATGCGCGCCGTGGTCACCTCCGGGCATGCAGGCTTCCTGGCGAGCGTTCCCGGAGCACCTGTGGGGGCAAAGACCGGGACCGCTGAATACGGCAAAGAGACTCCCCCGAAGACGCATGCCTGGATCGTGGCTGTCCACGGCGACCTGGCAGTGGCCGTGTTCGTGGAGGACGGCGGACTGGGAGCGACGACGTCCGGGCCGCTGCTGAAGGAGTTCCTCACCGCAGCTGGGTAGTTTTTGTCCACATATGCAGACTTCCAGGCCGTCAAAGCCTGCATACCTGGACAAAAACTCCGTGCCGTGGCCGTGGGAAGATGGAATACGTGGCCCATATTGACGTTTCCGGCATTGATTACTTCCTCTCCGACGGCACCCAGCTGCTTAACGGAGTGACCTTCAAGGTCCCGGACGGCACCAAGACCGCATTGATCGGCCCCAACGGCACCGGGAAGACTACCCTGTTCCGCATCATCGCCGGGGACCTGGTGCCGGATGAAGGCGTGATCGGGCGGTCCGGGAACATGGGCATCATGCGCCAGTTCGTAGGCCAGGTCCGGGACGGCTCCACCGTGCGTGACCTCCTGGTGTCCGCCGCCCCGCCTGCCCTGGCGGCAGCGGCGCGCGAGGTGGACGACGCCGAGCTGGCCATGGTGGAGCACGACGACGAGCCAAGCCAGATGCGGTACGCCCAGGCGATCGTGGATTGGGGAGATGCGGGCGGCTACGACGTTGAAACCGTTTGGGACGAGGTATGCATGGCCGCGCTGGGACTTCCCTTTGACCGCGCGCAGCACCGCCCGGCGTCGAGCCTTTCCGGAGGTGAGCAGAAGCGGCTGGTGCTCGAAGCGCTTTTTGCCGGCCCTGACGACCTCCTGCTGCTCGACGAACCGGACAACTACCTTGACGTTCCGGGCAAGCGGTGGCTTGAGGACAAGCTGAACGAGTCCAGGAAGACGGTCTTCTTCATCAGCCACGACCGCGAGCTGCTGAACAATGCTGCGGGGCGCATCGTGACGCTGGAACCCGGCATCAACGGTGCCGGCGCCTGGATCCACGGCGGCGGATTTGGCTCCTATGTGGAGGCCCGGGCAGACCGGAACGCCCGTTTCGAGGAACTGCGGAAGCGCTGGGACGAGGAGCACGCCAAGCTCAAGGAACTCGTCAACATGTACAAGAACAAGGCCGCGTTCCGCTCCGACATGGCCAACAGGTACCACGCAGCCCAGACCCGCCTGGCCAAGTTCCTGGAGATCGGGCCGCCGGAGGCGCTGCCCATCGAGCAGAACGTGCAAATGCGGCTCAAGGGCGGGCGGACCGCCAAGCGGGCCATCGTGGCGGAGAAGCTGGAACTTACCGGACTCATGAAGCCCTTCTCCACGGAAGTGTGGTTCGGGGACCGCGTTGGCGTCCTGGGCTCCAACGGCTCGGGCAAGTCGCACTTCCTCCGGCTCCTGGCCACGGGCGGAACCGATCCGGAGCGGGAACACCTGCCCGTTTCCGACGTCGAAATCGCCGAAGTGCCGCACGAGGGCACCGTGAAACTTGGCGCCAGGATCCGCCCCGGGTTCTTTGCCCAGACCCACGTCCGGCCCGACCTCCTGGGCAAGACGCTGCTGGAAATCCTGCACCGCGGCGATGAGCACCGGTCCGGCCTGGGCCGGGAGGCCGCGGCCGGAGCACTGGACGGCTACGGACTGGCCGGGCAGTCGGAACAGAAGTACGAGTCCCTCTCGGGCGGGCAACAGGCACGGTTCCAGATCCTGCTGCTGCAGCTCAGCGGCGCCACCCTGCTGCTCCTCGACGAGCCCACGGACAACCTGGACCTGCACTCAGCCGAGGCACTTGAGAAGGCCATCGACCATTTCGAGGGAACCGTCCTCGCCGTGACCCACGACCGTTGGTTCGCGCGCACCTTCGACCGCTTCCTGGTGTTCGGATCCGACGGCAAGGTGTATGAATCCGCAGAGCCGGTATGGGATGAAAAGCGGGTGGAGCGCGTCCGCTGACCCCGATGCTCTCTCACTCCCTGCAACTTTCTGGCCATCCCCCTCTCACCGGTGAGAGAGGGATGAGTAATTTCCCGCATCAAGGGAGAGAGCGTTGCGGTATTTCCGGCATCAAGTGAGAGAGCGTTCATGATCAAATGATCAGAGTTGCTAGCATTTGATCATGAGGACTGACGAGCGGCACCGCACCATTGCCGGGCTGCTCCGCCAGCGCCATGAGGTAACCGTGGACGAGCTGACGGTCGCCTGCGGCGCGTCGGGGGCAACCATCCGGCGGGACCTCGAGATCCTGGCAGCGAACGGCGTCCTCCGCCGTGTTCACGGCGGAGCGCGGAGCCTCATCGGGCGCGGCGAAAATCCAGGCTATGGCCAGCGCGAGCTGGAGGACCAGGATGCCAAGAAGCGCATTGCGGCCGCAGTAGCAGGGCTGTTGGGGGACCGCGAGCATGTGTGGCTGGACAGCGGCAGCACCGCTACGGAGGTGGCCCGCGCTGTGGAAGCGAGGGAGCTGACAGTGATGCCCATGTCGCTCAGGTCGCTGAACGTCCTCGCGGGCGGCGAACCCACTGCAGGTACCCGCCCGGCCCTGCTGTTGCCCGGCGGCAGCCTTGTCCCCGGAGAGCTGAGCTTCCGTGGCCCGCTCGCCGAATCCAACATCCGCTCCCTGCGTTTCGACACCGCTGTTGTGACACCCTGCGCCGTGGACCCCAAGGCAGGCCTCCTGGCCCACGACATCGACGACGCGGCAGTAAAGCGCGCCGGCCTGGAATCCGCCGCACGGGTGATCGTGGCTGCCTCCGCCGCCAAATGGGACGCTCAAGCCCGGGCGCTGGTTGCCGGCCTGGAACGGGTGGACGTCCTGGTGACGGACAAAAATTTCAACGCCGAAGAACGCGCGCAACTCGACGAATACTCCCTGGAAGTAGTGACTGTATGAGCATCAATACCGGTACCGGGCAGCAGGCAGGACTGAACGCTGCCGCCGCAGCCACTTTTGTGGTTTTTGGCATCAACGGCCTGGTCTTTGCCAGCTGGGCCGCGAGGATCCCCGCGGTCACGGAGACCCTGCAGATCACCTCCGGGCAGATGGGCACCCTCCTGCTGTGCACCGCCGTGGGTTCGCTCTTGGCGCTCCCTACCGCCGGGCTGGTGGTGGGCAGGATCGGGACCGCAAACACCGCACGTTTTGGCGGCATCCTGGCGGCCCTCGCGGGTGCCGGAATCGCCGCTTCGCTCTCGGTTGCGTCGATTCCCGGAACGGCCGTTGCCCTGTTCTTCTTCGGGATCGCAATCGGACTCTGGGATGTAGCCCAGAACATTGAGGGTGCCGACGTGGAGCATAAGCTGCGGCGCACCATCATGCCGCAGTTCCATGCAGCGTTCAGCGGCGGTGCCTTCGTCGGTGCACTGATCGGTGCCGGACTTTCCACCGTGGGCGTCGGCCTGCCCCTGCACCTGCTGGTCATCGCCGGTGTGGTTGTTGTGGTGATGCTGACTGCCCCGCGCTACTTCCTCCCGCATATCTCCACCGCCACACCGGACGGAGAACCAAAGGCAGCCAAGGGACCGTCAGCCTGGCGTGACAGCCGCACCCTGCTCATAGGGGTTGTGGTCCTGGGTGCCACCCTGACGGAGGGTGCAGGTAATGACTGGATCGCGAAAGCGTCCGTAGACGGCCTGGGCACCTCTGAATCCACCGGCGCGCTGATGTTCGCCCTCTTCGTGCTGGCCATGACGGCAATGCGGTTCCTTGGCGGCCGCGTCATCGACAAGTACGGCCGTGTTGCCGTCCTTAGGGCGAGCATGGCTGCCGCAGCGGCCGGGCTGTGCCTCTTTGTGTTAGCCGGAAACGTGTGGCTGGCCGCTGTGGGGGCCGCCTTGTGGGGGGTCGGAGCAGCGCTGGCCTTCCCCATGGGCATGTCTGCCGCTGCGGACGACCCGAAGCATGCTGCGACCCGGGTGTCCGTAGTATCCACACTGGGGTATGTTTCGTTCCTCGCCGGTCCTCCCCTTTTGGGATACCTCGGCGACCTGACCGGCATACACCTGGCGCTCCTGGCCATTCTCGCGCCGATCCTCCTGGCACTCGTGCTGGCAGGAGCGGCAAAGCCCCTGAGGGCAGCGTAATACGGCGAACGGGCTTTCTGCGAGGCTGGAGAACCTCCATTCACCGGACGGTAGGGTGATGGAATGCAGAACACCTGGCGAGGAAGCCATCGTTGGATCAGCCGCCTGGACAGATACCTGGTGCGGCATGTCTCGGATCTTCCGGGAGGCAACCATGATGCCTTCTTCCGCCGCCTCTCCGCCTCCGCAAACCACGGAAAACTCTGGATTGCGGCTGCCGCAGCGATGGCCGCCTTTCCGGGACGGCCGCGCCGTGCGGCACTGCACGGCCTCATCGCCCAGGCAGTGGCTTCCGCCGTCACAAACGGTGTTTTCAAAACCCTGCTCCCCCGGGCGCGGCCGCTGCCGGAACATCTTCCGGTGTTCCGGTTCGTCCACCCCCAGCCGACAAGTTCCTCCATGCCATCCGGGCACTCTGCGTCGGCCGTCGCTTTCGCCGTGGGTACAGGACTCGTCCAGCCCGTCATTGGGGCCGTGCTGGCTCCGGTGGCGGCAGGCGTAGCCTATTCCCGCGTCCACACCGGAGCCCATTGGCCTTCGGATGTCTTTTTCGGTTCTGCCCTGGGTGCCGCCGCTGCACTCATGACGCGCGCGTGGTGGCCGGTGCGCCCCCCTTTCCCGGACGTGGCGCGAACGTGGACCACAGCAGCGGAACTACCCGGCGGCATGGGGCTCAGCATCGTGGTCAACACCCTCGGCGGGTCCTTCACGGAGGAGACGGCTGCCGCCCTGCAAGAGGTATTCCCCAAGGCGCATATTACATCTGTCCATCCTGACCAGGATCTCCTCCGCGAGATCCGGCTGGCAGCGGAGCATCCCGGCACGCGAGCCCTCGGGGTCTGGGGCGGCGACGGAACCGTCGGAGCCGCCGCAGCTGCCGCCGTCGAGCGTTCCCTGCCCCTGCTGGTCCTCCCCGGCGGTACCCTGAACCACTTTGCCCGGGACGCCGGCACCGGGAGCCTGAAGGAGGCCGTAGCCGCCGCTGCCAGGGGAGAGGCGGCGCTGGCAGACATAGGGATCGTCACGGTGGAGCGCGGGTTGGCCGGCAGCCCGGAAAGGGCACAGCTGACCATGCTGAACACCTCAAGTATTGGCCTGTACCCGAACTTCGTGCGCCGCCGGGAACAGCTGCAGCCTGCGCTGGGAAAACCCCTGGCCGGGGTGGTGGCGATGTTCCGTACCTTCGCGGCCGGAACCCCCACCACCCTCACTGTCGACGGCAGGCGGCACAAGGTGTGGATCGCCTATGTGGGGCGGGGCCGGTACTACCCGCGTGACCACGCCCCCTTGTTCCGGCCCGTGATGGACGACGGCGTGCTCGACGTCCGCATGATTACGGCAGACGAGTCATTCGCCCGGCTACGGCTGCTGTGGTCGGTGCTGACGGGTACCGTGGCAACCTCGCGCATCACCCACCTCTCAGAGGCAACCCGGGTGCGCATCGATGCCGGCGGGTCGCCGATGGCTTTGGCGGTGGACGGTGAGGCGCTGGCCGGTGTGCGCAGCGTCGAATACACGGTGCGCCGCAGGACCCTTGCCTACTACTCGCCACAGCCCCGGTGACCACCGGTCATCCAAGGGGACTACCCTGACCCGCCCCTGAATCATCCCTGAGACCGGCGTAATCCGCCCCCGGCGTGGGTAGCGTGGTGCGTACGTACCAGTCTTCTGCAATGCATCCCGCAGTCCACAAGCTGCCGTTCGAAGGAACACTCCATGATTGAGGCAACAGGGCTGACCAAGGTCTACGGCGACAAAACCGCCGTGGACGGGGTCAGCTTCACCGTCCAGGCAGGCCGCGTTACCGGTTTCCTGGGACCCAACGGCGCAGGAAAGTCCACCACCATGAGGATGATCATGGGACTGGACCGGCCGACGTCGGGTTCCGTCACCGTGAACGGGGTGCCGTTCGCGCAGCATGCCGCACCCCTGCGCGAAGTGGGCTCACTCCTTGACGCCAAGGCCGTCCACACCGGCCGCACCGCGTACAACCATCTCCTGGCCATGGCCGCGACCCACAGTATTCCAAGGAAGCGGGTCCAGGAGGTCATCGAGATGACAGGCCTGGGGGAGGTGGCCAAAAAGAAAGTGAAGGGGTTCTCCCTTGGAATGGGGCAACGCCTGGGCATTGCCGCCGCACTGCTGGGAGACCCCCAGACCATCATCCTCGACGAGCCAGTCAACGGCCTGGACCCGGAGGGTGTGGTCTGGGTGCGGAACCTGGTGAAGTACCTGGCATCGGAAGGGCGGACAGTGTTCCTGTCCAGCCACCTGATGAGCGAGATGGCCATGACCGCCGACCACCTGATTGTCATTGGCCGCGGCAGGATCATTGCTGATGCCCCCATCGGCGAAATTATCACGGGCAAGGGCCAGTCCCGTGCCCGCGTCCGGACGGACCAGCCGGAGCAGCTCATGCGCCTGCTCGCGGACGACGGCGTCTCCGTGGAGGTCCAGGACCACGAACTCCTTGAGGTCACGGGCCTGCCCGCCAGGGACATCGCCCGGACAGCCCTGGACAACAGGATCATGGTCTACGAGCTCACTCCCCTCCAGGCGAGCCTCGAGGAGGCGTACATGGAACTGACCAAGGACGAGGTGGAGTACCACTCCCTCATCACCACGGGAGCTGCGGCGCCCACCCAGACCGGAGGACAGCAATGAGCACAGCAGCACTTCAATCCAGCCGGCCGCAGGGCACGGCTGGTCCCGGTCCCAGCTTCCTGCGCGTCCTCAACTCGGAATTCATCAAGTTCCGGACCCTCCTCTCCACCCTGATCCTGGTCGGATCCACCGTGCTGGTGATGGTGGGCTTTGCCGCCCTGAATGCCTGGGGCATCGGACAGTTTTCCGAGGCATCCCAGAACGATCCCCAGGCAGCTGCGGCCTTCGCCGCCCAGGGCGCTGACCTTACGGCGGGAATCCCGACATCCGGCATCGCCTTCGCGCAGCTCATTATCGGATCCCTGGCGGTTCTGCTCATGAGCTCGGAATTCACCACCGGCATGGCAAGATCCACCTTCTCGGCGGTCCCCAAACGTACCCCGGCCTTCATTGCGAAGCTGCTGGTGGTGACGGCATGTGCCTTCGTGGTGACCGTGGCATCGTCCCTGCTCGCTTACGTGGCGGCCACCCCCATCCTGGACAACTACGGTTTTGATATCGACCTCGGTTCCGACCATTCCCGGCGCCTCCTGCTGGTCAGCGGCGTGTACGTGGCAGCAGTCGCGGCAATCGGCATGTCCCTGGGGACTCTCCTGCGCAATTCAGCAGGGGGCATCATGTCACTGGTGGGGCTGTTCTTCGTGGTCCCCATTGCCTTCCAGCTCATCCCGGGGGAATTCTTCGAGGAAGCGCGGAAGTACCTGCCGGACAGCCTCTTTGAACGGATCGTGACAGCCGCGCCCGCGGAAGACTCACTGGAGGTCTGGCAGGCCTGGACGTGGCTTGGTGTGTGGGTGGTTGTTCCGGTGGCTGCAGCCATGATCATCTTGAAGAAGCGCGACGTCTAGCATCCACGGAACGGGCAACCCAGACGTATGAACCAAACGGCAATTATTAAGGACGCGCCGGCCTGGCAGGCCGACGCGTCCTTTGCCGAGCTCACGGCGAGGCGCAGAGGACGGCTTCGCCGGTACCTGCAGCGGCGCCCGCTGGTCATGGACGCTGTTGTGGCCGCCAGCTACAGCCTCCTGGTGGCACCCACCGTGGTGGACGCGGCCAGGTCCGGCAACTGGCTTGCAGCCGCCCTGCTGGTGCTGGTGGCAGGGTCCATGGTCCTGCGGCGGTTCTATCCCGTGGGCCTGGTGGCTTTTGTCGCTGTGGTGGAGGTAGCGGTCACCCTGCTCCACCCCTGGGGCTCCAACGTATCCGCGGGACTGTGGTTCTCGCTGTATGCCGTGGCGGTGGCCCACACCCGCCGCTTCGCGCTCATCACCATGGCCGCGGCCACGGCCCCGCTGGCACTCCTCTATCTCCTGGCGGCCGTGGGACCCATGGAAAACTCCTTCGTCCACGATCCGGGAGTCAACCCGGGCGACTTCCACCTCCTGACCAGCATCGCCACCGGCGCCAGCATCGCCCTGTCCAACATCCTGGCCACCGGCCTCGGCATCAGCGTCCGGCAACGCCGTGAGCACGAGCAGGAGGTCGCCGCCTGGGCCGCCCGGACCGCGAGTCTTGCCTCCGTCAACGAACGGAACCGGATTGCACGCGAAATGCACGATGTTGTGGCGCACTCGCTGACGGTGATGATCAGCCTCTCCGACGGTGCCGCCGTCGTGGTCCGGAAAAGCCCGGAGCGTGCCGGCGAGGTGCTCGGCGAACTGTCCCGGACGGGACGCACCGCCCTCGCCGACATGCGCCGGGTCCTGGGCGTCCTGCGTGATGACACGGGCACCGCCGCGCCCCGGCCGCCGCTGACTGCCGGGGACAGCCTGGCCAGCCTGCTGGAAGGCTTCCGCACCGCGGGCCTGCCGCTGCACTACTCCCATACCGGGCCTGCCCTGCCCGGCGATGCTGCGTTCCAGCTCACGGTGTACCGGATCGTTCAGGAATCGCTCACCAACGTGCTCCGCTACGGCCGCGCCCTGACCCGGGTGGATGTCACCGTAGTCCGCTCCGGCTCCACGGTGACCATTGACGTGCTCGACGACGGCTCCGGAGTGACCGGGCACCCCGCCCAGGATGGAGGTACTTCCCCGTCCGGTGCTGCTGGTTCCCATGGATCCGGACAGGGGCTGGCCGGGATGGCTGAACGCTCCAGGATCTATTCCGGTTCCGTGGAAGCCGGGCCCAGCGGCCGGGGCTGGCGAGTCCACGCTGTACTGTCCTGGCCCGAGGACGACTCCACCGGTTCCATCCGCCCCTACGAACTGCAAGGCAACCCATGACCGGAAACGCACCCATCAACGTCCTGCTGGCTGATGACCAGCCGCTGCTGCGGATGGGATTCCGCCTGATCCTGGAGGGTGAAGAGGATCTGAGGATTGTTGGGGAAGCCTCGGACGGGGCCGACGCGGTGCGGCAGGCCCGGGAGCTGAGCCCGGACGTGGTGCTGATGGACGTCCGCATGCCCGTGCTGGACGGCATCGAGGCCACGCGCGCCATCACCGCCTCCGGTTCCTGTGCCCGGATCATCATCCTGACCACCTTCGACGTGGACGAGTATGCCTTTGCCGGCCTCCAGGCAGGAGCCTCGGCCTTCCTCCTCAAGGACGTGGCGCCGTCGGACTTAGTCAGCGCTGTCCGGGTGGTGGCCAGCGGGGACGCCGTGGTGGCACCGCGCGTCACGCAGCGTTTGCTGGAAACATATGTCCGGGGTGCCGCCCGCCCGGCCCCGGCCGTTCCTGCACCTGACCCCCTGCTGGCGGACCTGACCCCGCGGGAAACGGAAATGCTGGAGGCGATGGCTGAGGGGCTGTCCAATGCAGAAATCGCCCACCGGTACTACCTCTCGGAAGCCACCGTGAAAACCCACGTCCGCCGCATCCTGACCAAGCTCCACCTGCGCGACCGGGTCCAGGCCGTGGTTTACGCGTACGAAACCGGCCTGGTGGTGCCGAGCAACCCGGACTACTGAGATCCGCGGTTCAACGCCGTCTAGACTCGAGACCATGCCTTCCCTTGCCTCCGCCGCAGACCATATCCAGGACCTTGGCGCCTATGTCAGCGCATCGCCGTCGAGCTTTCACGCCGTGCACGAGGCGGGGCGGCGGCTGGAGGAGGCGGGCTTTGTGCGCCTGGATGAACTGCAGCCCTGGGAGGGCGGGCCGGGACAGTACTTCATTATCCGGGACGGCGCGCTGATTGCCTGGGTTGTTCCCGAAGGGGCAGGGCCGGCCACCGGGTTCAACATCCTGGGCGCGCATACGGATTCACCCACCTTCAAGCTCAAGCCCAAGCCCACCACGGGTGCCCACGGCTGGCTGCAGGCGGGCGTGGAGGTGTACGGCGGACCGCTGTTGAACTCCTGGCTTGACCGGGAACTGCAGCTGGCCGGACGCCTGGTCATGCTGGACGGCACCGAGCACCTGACCGCCACCGGGCCAATGCTCCGGTTCCCGCAGCTGGCCATCCACCTGGACCGCGCTGTCAACGACGGCCTGGCACTGGACAAGCAGCGGCACATGAATCCGGTGTGGGGGCTCGGCAATCCCGCGGATGCCGACCTGCTGGCCGTGCTGGCTTCCCACGTTTCCGGCGCTTCCGTGGACCCCGCCCACATTGGCGGGTACGACGTCGTCATGGCGGACACGCAGGCCCCTTCGGTTTTCGGGGGCAACGGTGAGTTTTTTGCCTCCGGGCGCCTGGACAACCTGTCCTCCACCCATGCGGGGCTGGCGGCGCTGATCGCGCACGCGTCCGCGCCCGGTACCGGCAGCCCGATCGCCGTCCTGGCGGCGTTCGACCATGAGGAAATCGGCTCAAACTCCCGCTCGGGTGCCTGTGGTCCCATCCTTGAGGATGTCCTGGTCCGGATCTCTGACGGGCTGGGCGCCACGGTGAGCCAGCGGCGGCAGGCACTGGCGGCGTCGTTCTGTGTGTCCGCGGACGCCGGACACGCTGTGCACCCCAACTACGCGGAGCGGCACGACCCCGCCAACCATCCGGTGCTTAACGGCGGACCGCTCCTGAAGATCAATGCAAACCAGCGCTACGCCACTGACGCCCCCGGTGCGGCGCTGTGGGCCCGGCTGTGCGCCGATGCCGGTGTTCCCTACCAGGAGTTCGTGTCCAACAACGCGATTCCGTGCGGTTCAACCATCGGTCCGTTGACCGCCACCCGCCTGGGAATCCGGACAGTGGACGTGGGCGTTCCGCTGCTGTCCATGCATTCCGCGCGGGAGCTGTGCGGCGTGGAGGATCCCTGGCGCCTGGCCGCGGTGACCGCGCAGTTCTTCCGGACGGCGGTCTAGCGGGACGGTTCCTTCCCGAAGGCGAACAGGTGCTGGTCGATTTCGTGGGCGGGGACTCCAACCCACGTTTCTCCGGCAGGGACGTTACTGAGCACGGCAGCACCCATGCCCACGGTGGCATAGTCGCCCACCGACGTCCTGTCGCGGACGCTGGAATTCATGCCGAGGTAGGCAGCCTTCCCTACCCGGACTCCGCCGCCCAATGACACGCCCGCGCCGAACGTCGCAAAGTCCGCCACGTCGTCGTCGTGGGTGAAAGTCACCGAGGGCATTGCCACCACGTGGGAGCCCAGGGTGACGGCGGCTGTCAGGGTGACATTGCGCAAGAGGATGCTTCCCCGCCCTATCCGGCAGCCTTCGGGGTACTGCACTGAGGGATCCACCGCTGTTGCATACCGCGATTCATGGATGCCCAGGGACGTGAGGCGGTCCACCACGGCTTCCCTGGCCTTCCCGGACGCCAGGCACACCAGCAGGAACGCATGGGTGTAGTTGGCCGCATCATCGATGCTCCCCAGGACAGGCGCCCCGTCCACGGTTACTCCGGCCATCTCCTTGTCATCATCCAGCAGGCCAACGACGTCGTACTGGCCACTGCTGCGCACCATCGCCAGGACTTCACGGGCAAGGCCGCTCACTGAAATAAGGATCAGCTCACTCACGTGCCCACCGGGTGCGCTGCGTTCCGGATGGCGTTGATGACGCGGTTGATGCTGGACGAGTCGATCTCATGGAACACAGGGAGGACCAGGGTGCGGTCGCTCAGCCGCTCCGTGGACTGCAGCCTGGCGTTGCCGTTGTCGCGCCAGCGGTACGCCGGCTGGCGGTGCGCGGCATACGCCCCGCGCCGTGCGGTGATGCCGGCGTCGGCCAGCCTTTCCAGCAGGGCCTCGCGGGTCATGGGGAACCCCGGGAGGACTTCCAGCCACAGGGATTGATAGTTCGTGGTGCCGTATGGAGGATCGGACACGATCCTGAGGCCTTTGAGGCTTTTGAGGGCGTCGACGTACATGCCCGCGATCTTCCGGCGCCGCTCCACCATTTCCGGAAGCCGCCGCAATTGGATGATTCCGACGGCGGCCTGCAGGTCGGTCATGCGGTAGTCGAAGCCGACTTCGAGGCAGACTTCACGGGGCGACAGGAAGAGTTCTTCCCGGTTGAGGGCTGCCAGGCTGCTTGAATGTTCCCGCAGGGCCCGGGCCCGGGCCGCCCAGTCCGCCCGCCGGGTGGTGAGCATGCCGCCTTCCCCGGTGGTGAGGATGTGGCTGGGATGGAAGGACCATACGGTGATGTGGGCGCCGGCGCCCACCGGTTTTCCTTTGTACTGCGAGCCCACCGCGCAGGCAGCGTCTTCGATGACCGTGATTTCGTGGCGGTCGCACAGATCGCGAATGGGGTCCAGATCCACGGGCACTCCGCCCTGGTCCACCACGATCACCGCCCGGGTATCCAGGGTCAGGGCGGCGTGGATGGTCTCCGCGGTCACGTTGCCGGTGGCAGGATCCACGTCGCAGAAGACGGGGCGTGCGCCGACGTACGTCACGGCGTTGGCCGTGGCTATATAGGAAAGCGACGGGACAACGACGTCGTCCCCTGGACCGATTCCCGCCACCACGAGGGCCAAATGCAGCGCGGTGGTGCAGCTCGACGTGGCTACTGCGAACCTGGCCCCTTGTGCGGCTGCGAAGTCGACCTCGAACTCCTTGACTTTCGGACCCTGTGTGACGCATCCGGAGAAGACAACCTCGGCAAGCGCATGAGCTTCCTCCTGGCCCAGCCAGGGCTTCATTACTTCGATGCGTGCAACAGCTGATTCGGTGGCCACGAGGCACCATCTTTCCTAGGAGGAACGGAACGGAGACCGGCAGTCCGTGTCACCTGGACCACAGGACGCTTTCAAGCCAGGATCCTGCGGCCTGCTGCTGGTAGTCCTCGGACCCTGGTACGTGGATACTCGACGCCTGGCCTTCGAGGCCCCTGCTGCGGGTCACGGCCTCCAGCATGCCGAGTACCCGCAGGCCGGATGTATTCGTGGACGGTGCCCGCTGGTGGCCGCGCGCCCGGCGGGCGAACTCGGCAGCCACGCGGTCACGCGCCTCCTGCCCGAAGGCGGGCACCTGTCCATCTCCGGCCGGCACCTGAAGTGCGCCCGGCTCCGCCCAGTACGGGGAGCGCCGCCGTTGCTGCGTGGACGAATCGGAGTCGAAAATGCCCAGTTGTTCCTGTGGAAGCGTGGCATCCCACACCAGGACAAGCTGCGAACCTGCAATGACCAGCTGATGGCTTTTCACGCGGCTCAGGTTGTTGACGTTGAGGTGCACCGTGGCGTCGTTGGGAAGCCGGAAAATCACGTGGCCAACACAGTCGCGGCCGGTTCCCAGCGGGTCACCCCCGAGCGCCGAAACTCCCTGGGGGTTGAGCCGCCCGGCGAACACATAGTCAAGGAGGGCAAGGCTGTCCGGGGCCAGGTCCCAGAAGACGTCCCGGTCAGTCCGGGCCAGGTTGCTTTCGGTCCGCACCGCTTCGACGAAAAGGATATCGCCCAGGGATCCGCTGCCCACCAACTTCTGCATCTTTTGCACGGCAGGCTCGAAACACTGGGCCTTGTTTGCCATCAGCACAACGCCCTTGGCATCCGCCTCGGCAGCCATCTCCTGCCCGCGCTCAAGGCTGTCCGCCAACGGCTGTTCCACCAGGACGTGCTTGCCTGCCCGCAACGCAGTCATTCCGGTTCCGAACAGGGCGCGGAGGGGGGTGGCGATCGCCACCGCATCCACTTCCACGCTGTCCAGCAATTCGTCGATGGCCTCAAACCAAGGCGCACCGCCAAGCTTTTCCGAGACTGTCCCGGCCCGGCGGGAGTCCACGTCGCAGATGGCTGCCAGATCCCAGTCCGGGCTGGCCTGGAGGGTTTCGGCCATGCCCGCTCCGCGGGAACCTGCGCCAACCACCGCGATACGCAACCTGTCTGGGTTAACGCCGTCCCTGCCGTGACCGAAGTCCTTAGCGAAAGCTTCCATTCTCATCCTCTTTGTCAGTAGGCGCCGTCAGCAGGCACCGTCAGTAGGCGCCGGAAGGCTGGATGACGGCACGGAAAGTCCGCCACAAAATCAGCAGGTCACCCGGGATTGACCAGTTTTCGACGTAGTAGAGGTCCAGGCGCACTGCCTCGTCCCAGGACAGGTCCGAGCGCCCGTTGATCTGCCAGAGGCCAGTGAGGCCGGGCTTGATGAGGAGGCGCCGGTGGGTGTGCTGCTCGTACCCGCTGACTTCGCGTGCAAGGGGAGGGCGCGGGCCCACCATGCTCATGTCGCCGAGGACGACGTTCCAAAGCTGCGGGAGTTCGTCCAGGGAGTACTTCCGCATCCACCGCCCGCACCGCGTGACCCGGGGATCATTGCGCATCTTGAACAGGACCCCGGCACCTTCGTTGGTCTCGTGCAGCACGGCCTGGCGCTCCTCGGCATCGACCACCATGGACCGGAACTTGTACATGCCGAAGGTCTGGCCACCCTTGCCAATCCGGTCCTGGCGGAACAGGACGGGACCCGGGCTGTCCAGCCGGACAATGACGGCAAGGAGCAGCAACAGCGGCGAAAGTGCGGTGATGGCGGCACCGGCAAGGACAACGTCCATGACCCGCTTGAGGACGTGCTTGCCGCCGGAATATTGGGGAATGTCCACATGCATGAGCGGAAGACCTTCCACAGGGCGCCAGTGGATACGCGGCCCCGCGACGTTCGTGAGGGTTGCTGCCAGCACCATCTCGGCAGAGCACTCCTCCAGCCTCCACCCCAGTTCCCGGATGAACTTGTTCCCGCCCGGGAGGGGCCCGGCAACGATCACGGCATCGGCCTGCGCGAGGCGGGCAGTCCGGGAAATGTCATCCGTGGAAGAAAGGACGGGCACCAGCTGCTCGCCCACGCGCAGCCTGGCCCCCCGGCGCGAACCGGGAAGGCACACGCCGAGGATCTTGTAGACGGGGCCGGACTTCTTTTCGATCTGTTGGACCACGTACCGGACGTCCTCGGGTTCGCCGACGACGATGGCCCGTGACAGGTGCCGCCCCTTGGCTTTTTCAGTCGCCAGCCGGCGCCGGAAAAGCCAGCGGTTGGCGGTCAGCGACACGGTGCCCACCGGTAAGGCCACGGCGAACATGGTGGCGCCGCTCTGGATCGAGAAGACGACAGAAGCAATGGCAATTAAGCCAAAGAGCCGGAAGGTGGCCGAAATGACCCGTTTGTACTCGTCTGCACCGACACCCAGGACTTTGGGATCGCGTGTCCTGTAGATTTCCAGTGCAGCGATCCAGATCAGTGCCAGTGCAACGCTGGCCGCGATCCCGGCGGCCGTTGATGTCCTGCTCAGAAGCCCTGGACTGGCAAGGTGGTAGCCGAGGGCGACCGCCCCGGCGATCAGCAGCGAGTCCGTGACACGCAACAGGTTGATGTGGACCGAAATCCAGTCCGCGGAGGACGCCTTGCGGTCCAGCGCCGGGGGGACAAGGCTGACGGCCGGGCGGTAGCCGGGAGATACTCCCGGGGCAGGACCGTCGCCCGCCAAAGCGGGCCGCTCGCCTGCCAGGCTGCCGGTGAGCGCTGAGCGTTTGGTCCCGTAAAACATGGGACGCCGCTGTCCGGTGACGGGTGCTTCTGCCATGGTGACCCCTTCCGGTATGTCCGCTTGTGCTCTTGCCGTGAAGCAAAACTAGTCACGGAAAGCCACCTGCGGAGGGTTTGCACGGGCCCTTTGTGGGTCCCGCGAAGGAATTTTGTGGATAATGCGGGTAGCTGCAGCAGCTGCAGCCGGCACTAGAGAACCGGCAGGATGTACGGCTCCGGAGCCGCCTTTTCCTTGCTGGCAGCCAGGGCAGTCAGCTGGGCGCGTGACTCAACCCCGAGCTTGCGGTAGATGGCGGTCAGCCTCACCTCGACGGTCCTCACGGACACGAAGAGGGTGGAGGCGATCTCCTTGTTGCGCATGCCCCGGGCAACCATTCTTGCCAGGACGCGTTCGTGGTCAGCGAGGAGCAGCATGGCCGGGTTTCCCTGTGGGCCGGGTGCTTCCACCCGTTCGTCCAGCAGGAGCGCATCCACGTGCTGGATCCAGGCGTTGGCACCGACCTCGTCGAACATGACCTTGGCCCGCAGAAGACCGTCGCGGGCATCCCTCAGGCGGCCAAGTGCCTTCAGCCGTTCTGCATAGCACAGCATGGTCCGTGCCCGTTCGAGCAACGAATCACGCGAGTTCCTGCTGTCCAGGGCCTGGCCGAACAATTGCAGCGACTGCTCACCGTCCGCAAGGATGGCACGGCTGCGGGCAACCGCCATCATCAGCCACGGTGAACGCAACCCGACGGAACGGCTCTCCAGGCTGAGGAGGGCCTGGGTTGCTTCCCGGTGGCGTCCCAGCCGGACCAGTACCTCCACGAGGTCCGCGTCGCACCGCAGCAGCGTGGGATTGGTGAAACTCGTGCCAATCTCAGCCGCGCGTGAGAGCTGGGCAAGGGATTCTGCCAGGTCACCCCGAAGCAGTGCGAAGTGGCCCTGCCAGGCAGCAAGCTGGGCGGTGATGGCCGGGTGGCTTTCGGCGCCGGCGAAGCGTTGTGCCTCGACCGCGTAACTGTGGGCGAGGGTCTCATCCCCCAGCGCGTGGGCGCGCCAGACCCGGAAAACGTGGCGGAGCCCGCGGTGGTACTTGAACTCAGGTTCAAAAAGTTCAAGGTCATCCATCAGCTTGCTCGCCGTCCGGACGTTTCCTGCCCTGACCTCGTTGTCCACAGCCAGGAACAGGGCCGTTTCCCGCCAGTTCACGTGGGCGTCCCGTGTAGAGGTCCGCACCATGGCAAAGAGCTCCTGCGCCTGGTCGTAGCGCTCCGCGTAGCTGAAGGCACGGCCCTGGATCAGGAGGCCGGCCACGGAGCCGCCCTCAAGGGTGTACTTGCGTCCAGGCTGGACCCCCTCGCCGCTGGTGGACTCGGTGAGCAGCCTGGCACGTTCCGTAAGCTCAAGGCATTCGGCTGATGCCGCGTCCTGGAAATTGCCGGCGTACTGGAGAAGCTCGCACGCATCCTGGAATTCCCAGCGTTCCGCATAGTACACCGCGGCGACGGCGAGGAGATTGGCGGCGAAGGCAGGATCGTGCTGGCCGAATTCCTTCACCAGGCGCAGCACCATGCTGGAACGGACCGCTCCCCCCTGGATGAAGTCGATTTCGAAGGAGAGCCCCGTCAGCCGCAGAATCAAGGCAGGATTCCGGGTCACCCGCTGTGCCCATTCCAGGTAGCGCCGGGCGTAAACGAACTCACCCCGGTTGAACAGCAGCTCAGCGATCGCCGCCAGACGTGCCGCCGTTTCCGCTTCCCAGGGGTTGATGGTCAGGGCGCGTTCAACGTACTCCACAGCGAAGGACAGTTCGCCGCCCCGGATCAGGTCTACGGCATGGCGGAGCAAACCGAACGGGGTCTGCCGTTCCAGCGCCGTGAAGCTCAGATGCCACCTGCGGGCGTACGGGTCAGTGTCCTGGCACGCGTCCGCCAACGCCCGGTGGTTGGCCGTGCGGACTGCCGGGGTCATGGCGCCAAAGACGTACCCGCGAAGCAGCTGGTCCCGGATTGCAAGGTGCGGGCCAGTGCGGTGCACGATCCCGCAGGCCAGCAGTTCGTCCACGCCGGTCCACACGTCCTTGCTGATCTTTTCCAGCGTGGTGATGTCGCTCCGGCATGAGAGGGACAGCAGATCCAGCACGTTCCGTGCCGGCGCGGTCAGTCCGCCCACCACCAGGGCGAATTCCGCCTCGAAGCTGCCGTTCCCGGGCAGGGGAACCGGGAGGGCGAACTTTCCCTCGGCCTGCCGTTCCAGCAGCCGGGCATAAAGTTCGACGGCGGCGAGCGGGTTTCCACGGGTCGCTGCGGCAACTGCGTGGGCGGCCGCCGTCGTGGCTTGCCGTGCGGGGATTGCTTCAAGCATCCTCACGGTGTCGCTGTAGCTCAGCGCCTGGAGGTGCAGCACGGCCAGGCCGCTGAACGGGCTGTCGGGTGTTTCGTCACGGAGGCATACGAACATGGCAATGTCCGTTCCGGACAGGCGGCGGGCCAGGAAGCCGATCACCGCCTGGCTGCCCGGATCCAGCTGGTCTGCGTCATCGATGACGATGACCGTCCGGGAGGATGCGCGCTGGTGCAGGCCGTTGAGGAGCATTGAGGAAATGGCCGGCACGTCCAGGGATCCGGCAGTATCGCGCAGGAGTTCATCAGCGATTCGGTTGAGTACGGGATCATCCATGGCGTTGAGGAGGGCCGTGACACCGGACAAGGGCCAGTCGGATTCGAACGCGCTTGCCCCGAGGAAAACGGTTTTGTAGTCGGAAAGTGTGGGGATTTCTGACAGCAAGGCCGACTTTCCAACCCCGTGGCCACCGATCACCGCCAGGGCCGTGTCCTTGGGACCGCGGATCACCGAAAGAAGCCTGTCCAACTCCTTGTTTCGCCCTAACAATGACATGGGTCCCCAATCCTCGAAGAAGGAGACCAAATTCTTTCGTTAGTAGTTGTTCCAATACTGCATGCCGCCATCCGGTTATGGATATAACCATTGGGTCGGCAGGCTGTCGGCTTGCACCTCCAGCACGGTTCCCAGCCGTTAAGCGAATATAGCCCTGAATTTATGCAAAGCGCCATATATCGTTCACTTAGTATTTGCTCAAGATCACCCCTGCTTTTCCTCAAGAGGGGAGCGGATGCCCTACCTACCTAATGGCCCGCACTCCGCTGCCTCCCCTACCTAATGCCCACGACAGCCGGCGGGGTACCTATACCCGGCGGAGCCGGCAGCAGGATGCCCTTTACCTACGTAGTTCAAGGGGCCAGAGCCGAAAAATGTGAGTACCCACTACTCGTGCCGCCCCATTAGGTAGGGGGTAGGCTCTCGGGACTGCCATCGGATCAGCGGTGCCGTGCCTGCGTGCAGCGGGCAAAGCACCGCCGAAATTCCAAACTATCAAGAAGTGGTGAGCGAATTGTCGAATTCTCCCCAACTTCCGGTTTCCTATTCTGAGTCGGAATTTGCCAGCAAAAATCCACATGGCATGAATGCAGGCGCCATTCCAAAGGTTAATTCGGTACTGATAAAGGTGTTCCGGGAACTCGATAAGTCCGGACTGCCGTGGGTTTTGCTGCGGGGTGAGGATGACTTGGTGCGGCCTGCGGGGGACGTTGACCTGCTTGTTTCCGCTGAACTGGTGCCCGGCCTGGACCGTCATCTTGCCGGTGTGGGGTTCCGGCGCGTGGTCGCGTTGGGCCACGGGAGCCACCGCTTCTACTTCCGCTACCTCGCGGACGAGGATCTCTGGATCAAACTGGACGTGGTTTCAGACATCAGTTTTGGGCTGTTCCAGGAGCTCGGGACCGCCCTGGCCGCCGGCTGCCTTCGGCGACGCGTGGCCTTGGGGCCGTTGTGGCTGCCCGAAATCCAGGACCAGGCCTGGCTCCACATCCTTCACCTGGTGCTCGACAAGGGTGCAGTTAATCCCGCCAAGGTCCCGGCGGCCCGGTCGGCAGCTGCCGTGGCGACGGTCGAAAACCCCATCGCCCTGTTCCTGGACCGGAAATTTGGGACCGGAACAGCGGGGCAGCTGCTCAACCTGCTGCAGTCCGAGAATTTCGACGACGTCCCTGCCACCGCGGCTGACCTGAAAAGCCGGTGGGCCGGCTCCAGGGTTCCGCCGTGGCTTATCAGCTCGGGCAACAGGGCGCTGAGGCGGGTAGGCCCCAAGCTCAAGGGCAGCGGGCCCGTGGCAGGAGTGCTGGCCCCCGACGGGGCGGGCAAGACCACCCTGCTCCACGGCCTCCGCTCCAGCTGCCCCCTGCCGTCTGCCTATGTCTACATGGGACTGTGGTCCAGCAGTCCCATGGACCGCTGGCTCCAGAAGATCCGTGGCGGTTTCCTGGTCAGGAAGGTGTTCCGGATATTCCGCGCCGGACTGGCCGCGAGATACTACTCCCTCCGCGGCCGGGTGGTGCTGATGGACCGCCTCGCATTCGATGTCCTGCTCCCCGGCTCGAAGGCGGGAAGCCGCCTGGCTGCGTTGACGGATGCGCTGGCCCTGCGGTTCCAGCCACGCCCTGACCTCGTCCTGGTCCTTGACGTCCCCGGCGAGGTCATGTTTGCCAGGAAGGGTGAGCATACTCCCCAGAAACTGGAGGAATGGCGAAAAGCGTATCTGGAGCTGGCCGAGGAAATCCCCTCAGCGCACGTCCTGGACGCCAGCCAATCAGAATCCCAGGTCCGGATGAAGGCCAGCGAGCTCTTATGGAATGTCGCCGCACCCAAAGGAAAGGACGGGCAAGCCGGCACGGAACCGCTCCCCCTGCATCTGTGGACGCTGCTGGATTGGCGTTTCCTGCTTCCCATAAGCCAGCCTGACAAGCTCGGCTATGGAGGCGGGCTCAGCAGCGACGCGGTGGCGGCGATCAGCCTGCTGGACCCGTCCGCGCGCCGTATCGAGGCATCTCCCGGACCCGCCCCGGCCAATGAATTCGACGTCGTCCTGCTCTCCGAACCGGACGCGCGCCTGTTTGCCAGCGCCGCCGGGTCCCTCCGGCCGGGCGGGTGGATCTGCCTGCAGGTTCGGCGTTCATTCGGTTCCCGTCCGGGCCCGTACACCCTCGCAGGATGGAAGCGGGCGCTGGAGAGGTCAGGCTTCGATGACGTGGCGGTCTACTGGCATGTGCCAACACTCGAACGGCCGGCACGCTTTGTGCCTACGGCGTCGAGGACTGCGGTCCAAGATACCCTGGCGCATTATTCGGGCGTACGCTTTGGAAAAGCCAAGGCTGCAATCGGGAGGCTTGCGTTAAACCTGGGCATGTTCAATGTGGCCGCCGCTGAAGGCACCGTTGTTGGCCGACGGACACCGGAAGCCGGCCGGCAGGAGTTGCAGTGAAATACATTGACCAGATCCTCCGCGATAACTATCGGGCGCTCGAGCTGAAGAAGTTCGGCCTTACCGGCCAGTGGGAAACACTCCTGCTAACGCCGCAGTTCGTCACTTCCCGGCACGTAGTGGCGCTCATTTTTTCCACGGACGCCCAGGTTCCCCGGCTCGTGGTCAAGATCCCCCGCCAGCCTGGAGACAACGAAAGCGTGCGCAAGGAAGCCGATGTACTGCTGCAGCTCAAGTCGCTGGGAGTAGGGTCCGAACAGGGTGCCCCGGAAGTTGTGGGAGTTCTGGACGTCGGGGGACAGACAGTGCTGATTGAGACCGCCGTGGTGGGCAGTCTGCTGGAGCCCCACCTCGTTGTGCAGGACTTTCCCCGTGCCTTGGACGCAGGCCTTAACTTCGTCGCTGCGCTGCCGTGCACCAGGCCGGTGCCGGAAAACACGGACTGGTACCAGCGGACCATCGCCGGCCCCTTGGCCGAACTGGCATCGCTGCTGCCGGCGGACACGGAAGTGGCCCGGTTAATTGACCGCACCCATGAGGTGTTGGCGCCACTGAGGGCCGAGCAGCTTCCGGCAGTTGTGGAACATGGTGACCTCAGCTACCAGAACCTGTTCCTGCAGCCGAACGGCCGCCTCCAGGTGGTGGACTGGGAACGCTCGCGCCTTGATGGCCTGCCCGCCCATGACCTGATTTTCTACCTGCAGTACATTGGCCAGTCGCAGGAAGATGCGTTGTCCTCCCGCCGCCTTCAGCTCCGGGCCTTCGAGAATGCCTTCAGCCCCGGTGGATGGGCCTTGAAACCTCTGGCGCAACACCTGCGGCTGCGTGAGGTGGAACCGGAACTGCTTCCCTACCTGGTCATCGCGACGTGGGCGCGTTCAGCAGCCACAATGACCTACCGCCTGGCAGGCCAGGCCGTACATGACGGGGACACCGGCCACGTCCAGGCCGCAGTGACGGCGGATCGTGACTTCTGGCTCTGGCGCCATGCGGTCACCGACTGGGCAGCGGTCCCTGCCTAGGGCTGTGATCAGCCGCTAAATTGCCTGCAAGATCGACAGTCTGGGGAGAAGATGTACACCAAGGAAACGGCCTCCGAGTTCTCGCCCAGGCTGGACATCGTCCCTTTTCTGCTGTTCTGCGGCGGCCTGGTACTTATCACCATCGCCGCCAGCCTCGGTTCGATGGCGATCCTTGCCGCAGTGGCGGCAGTGGTCTTTTTCTCCGTCATAGCGCAATTGATTCATCGCCTGGCTGAGCGGAAGGCGGAGATTTCGTTTTTCCTGATCATTCCCACGATCATGTCAGCGACGCAGAACGTCTATTTGACTACCGTCGCGGGTGACCTCGACAGCGGACGGCTCCAATTTGCCATCATCCTGAACTTCCTCTTCTCGGTTGCCCTGTATCTGGTTTTGATCTCGGCAAGAAAGCCGGCCCCCGAAGGGAACGCCCTTCGGAAACTGATCAAAGCAGTGACAACCTGCCTGGCCATCCTTGTTCTCTACGGTGCTGCGACCGTCGTGTTGTTCCAACATGATTTGGCAGCAGCAGCCGCCTCCTCAAGGAACATCATGGCTCCGTTCCTGTTCCTCCTTATTGGCCTGCATGCCAGTGCCTGGGCCAGGCATGCCGTATACCTCCGCTACCTGGTAATGCTGGGCTTCGTGGCGATTGTCTTCGGTTTCATTGAAGCGAATACGCCTGATTTCTGGCAAACACTTAATCTCCGGGACCTGTGGGAGAAAAAGGGAATTTCTGTTCAGCAGGACTCCGGCCTGCCCAAGAACTTCTTTGCTTCGGAGCAGGTGGTTCCGGGTGAGTTCCTCAGGCGCATGGCGGGTCCCTTCGCGGACCCGGTGAATTTCGGAACCTTCCTCTTCGCCGTGTTCATGGCGGCTTGGTATCTCCGCGGGCTGCTCTGCCAGATCGCAACGGTGGCAGCGATGGTTTTGGCCGTCAGTAAGGGTGCGCTCGTTGGCCTGATCGTGTTCCTGGCATTTTGGACCCGCTTCTACTCATCGAGAACCAGCCACATCATTGCGCTGTTGCTGCTGGCTGCCGGGGCATACAACTTCTATCTGTTTACCGTTTCCAGTTCAACAGGCAGTACAGCGGCACACATTGACGGTTTCACCGCTGCCTTTGTGGAGTTCCCGCATCATCCCCTCGGGCGTGGGCTGGGCAGTTCCGGAGTCCTCGCTGGTCTATTTTCGGAAGGGTCCGAGTCCACGTCGGCCGTGACGGAGAGCGGACTGGGCATGGTTATCGGCCAACTCGGAATAGTTGGTCTGGCCGTGTACCTGGTGTTCTTTTTCCAGCTGTCGAGACACGTCCTACGGATCAAAGACCTCCGCGACAAGACGTTGGCGGCAGGCCTCCTGGGCGGGTTCCTCTTGAATGCCGCCTTCAATGAGGTAGCGCTCAGTCCCAACTCGGCGGCACCCTATTTCATCATCCTCGGCCTGGTCATCGGCTCGGACCTCGCGGCGCAACAGGAGCCGGACGCCGTGCCTGCTGTCCTGCGCAGGGAGGCATCCCCCTTGTAAGAGGGACCTGGTTTGCACGGGACCTGCTTTGTAAGGGACATGGTCTGTAACGGACGTGGGGCCGGAAGGGGACCTCTGGTTCAAGCAGGTCCTGGCGGGTCAGGCTGCCTTCCTGGCCGGGACCCGCCGTCGCGCTTTGCCGTTAGATGGCACCGGTGGCGACAGTGGTACGCCGGCTCTACGTACCTGCACGACTACCGTCTATTCCGCCGTTGTCATGCCGCCGGCAGGTGACCGTCGAAACCGGCTTGCCCGGACACGCTGACGCAGGCCGCATCTCCGTCTGAGCGGTTGATGATTGTCCGAGCCCTCCTATTCAGCGGGGGCGTCCTGCCGGCGGCGAACGAGGTGCAGCAGCTCATTGTGCAGGGTTGGGAATCCAAACCGGAGGACGCCATACACGGCGGCTATGGCGGTCACAAATACCAGCGCCGCTGTCAGGGGAGCCCCCAAGTAGGGTTGCAGGAACATGATTGTTCCAGCCGCCGCCACGGCGATGCTGCAGGCAAAGGCCGGCAAAACAGCGCGCAGCATTGCTTTTGGTCCGATGTGGATCACCTTTGCAGCTACCGTCTGCATTCCGATGGCAAAGAGAAGTGCTGTTGCCATTTGGGCGCACGCAACCGCGATGATCCCCCACTGGGCAGCCACCAGCAGGACCGGCACCAGCACTGCCAGCCGGATGAGTGAGAACGTGATCGAGATGCCGGGGCGGCCTATGGCCTTGTAGACGTCGTTCGCGCCCGCTCCCAGCGAGCGTGCTGCCGCATACAGGGCCAGGAAAACGAGCGGAATGACAGACTCAGACCATTGGCCGCCGAAGACCAGGGGGACGAGGATCGGTGCCAGAACTGCCAGGCCCACACCCGCCGTCATGCCGTACAGGGACTGTACGCGGACACCCTTCAGGTAGCCGTCCCGCAACCGTTCCGGCTGGTGCTGCACCTGGGTGTAAAGCGGGAACAGGACTGTGGAGAGCACAAAGAAGACGTTGATGATCAGGGCTTCGGGAAGCCTGAAAGCCAGCGTGTAGTAACCCAGGGCCTGGGCGCCAAGGATCACGCCGATGATCACATAGTCGATGTCGAAGATGAGCCGCGCCAGGAGATTGCTGCCTGCCACCGGAACGCCGAATTTAAGGTTTGCCCGGAGAGCGTCTTTTGCCACGCGCCAGATCTGCCAGGGAGCGCCCTTGCGGACCAGCCACCAGCACGTAGCTGCATACGCAACCGTCCCTGCCGCGGTGCCTGCCGCGAGCGAGAAGGCACCGTAACCTGCGAAAGCGAGGACCAGGCTCAGTACTCCTGTGACGAGCGCCCGGATAATCGGGGCCACCGCCAGCCTCCTGAACAGAAGGTCGCGTCGCAGCAGGGCTTCCGGAACCGCACCCAGCGACGTTGCCAGGACCGCGATGGACAGCACCTGCACCAGGGGGCCCACGTCCGGCAGCTGGAAAAGCCCGGCGATCCATGGCGCCGAAAAGAACGTCAAGAGTGCCAGGGATGTACCAAGAACCACTGAAACCAGCAGCGCCGAGCGGGCCGCGACGCCGGAGGGAGGCAAATAGACCAGCGCCTGCGCGACGCCGGCATCGGCAACTGTCTCGACGTAGGCCATGAGGACCAGTGCCGCGGCCACGAGGCCATACTGTTCAGGCGACAGGAGTCGTGCCAGCACGATCGTCGTTATGAGGACGATCGCCTTCCCGCCCACCAGGGCAAGCCCCTGCCACACCGCGCCCCGGAAGCCGACACGGGCAAGTCCACCAGCAACGTTCGTCATGGGTTGGAGCCTTCCTGTGGCCTCTTTGCAAAAGTTTACTGTCTGGGTACGGCCGGGTGGGAAGTATTCACAGGAATTGAGCAGTTATTGAGCTAAATACTGTTCCCGGGCATCTGAAGCCCGGGCTGCCGGCGTTCCAGGCCGACGGAAGGGGGAAAACGAATTGTTTGCTCAATTTTCCGGTGCGTCTCTGGCTGCTGGTGCATACTGTTGTCGAGGCCGGACGAATCCTTCGTGGAAATTCCCAGGGGCCGTGCCGCCTAATTATTTGTCCCTTTGGTGCAAAAGCGGAGTAACGTGGCTAATTCAGACGCAGTGCCTGTACCTAATAGTTCTCAAATTCCCGCCACACTCATTCTGGTGGCACCCCGTGTGGGTTCGGGTGGAGTCGGCGACTATGCGGAAGAGTTCATCGCCGCTGCTGTGCCCAACTTTTCCGCATTCCGTGAAATCAGGACTGAGGGACCGGGCAACGTCGGGCTCCGTGATGTGCTTCGTGACCGGCGAAGGCTCTCCAAAGCGGTGAAGGAATCCCTCGCTGCCGGCCGGGTGGTGGTTCACTTCGAGTTGTCAGCGGCGTCGCTGGGTCCCTTTTGGTTGCTGGCGGGCCGCTCGCGGGACATCACCACAACAGCTACCGTGCATGACCCCCCGCTGGCCGCGTGGTGGCCTTTCCGCTTCAAAGGGGTGGCCAGGAGCAAGCTGCTTCACCACGGCATCCATCTCCCGCTGCGCCCTGCCAGTGCCCGGCTGGAACGGTGGCTGTTGCGGGACGCCACCTTGTTTGCGCTCAGTGACGTCGGCGCGGCAGCGCTTCGAAAAACCTTTCCCGCTTGCAGGGTTCTCAGCACCTGGCACTTTGTGCCGCCCAGGCCTGCCCTGAAGCCTGCTTCCCAGCGTCCGCTGGCGGTAGGACTCTACGGTCACGCCTCTAAAGGCAAAGGGTTCGACAGGCTGGTCGAGCTTCGCCGCGAACTCCCGCCGGACGTCGAAATCCGCGTCGCCGGCAGGGGAACCGAACAGCTGCCGCCGATCCCCGGAGTCACCATCCTGGGAGCGGTCGAGGGGCCGCAGGAGGACGCTTTCTTTGAGTCCGTGAGGGCCATCCTTCTGCCCTACGACAAGACGAGCCGCTTTTATGGCAAAATCCTGCCTGCCTCCGGGGTGGCCTCAAGGGCCTTCGCATACCGCACCCCCGTGATCGGATTTGACTCCGGGACGCTGGGGGAAGCCTCCAAGGCCGGCGGGCTGATCGTGGTCCCCGCTTCTGTCCGGGAACTGGCAGAGGCTGCCCACAGGACCATCACCGATTCGGCCGAGCTGGAACGCCTCGACCGCCAGATAACAGGGCTGCAGAGCGAGCGGACGGTCGCCCTGGCTGCCGCGCCGTACCTGGCCTACTGGACGGGTGCGGCCAACGGGGGAGGTTCATGACGCACAGCTGGTTGTGGGTATCCACATACTCCCGACGTGGCACTTGTTGGGAGATGCTGGTCGGCATAGCGTGAGGAAGGACGGATTCCGTCATACGCGATGCTTGCGATACTGCGGGTATTGAAACCTGTCCGGATGATTCCGGGGCTTGACCCTGCATTGCAGCGATTCTGGAGGCGTTGCAGCAAATCTCGAGAGGGACGACCAACTCGTGCTACTGCCTTTCGTTGTTACCGCTTCCGCCGTGATCAGTCTGGTGCTGATCCTGGGGCGCTCCTACCACGTACTAATCCTGCTGGTCATTGCGGCCGGCTGGTCGCAGGCGCCGCTCATCACCCTCACCAGGTCTGATGCCTTCCAATACCTGGATGATGTGCCTGCGGCGGTTCTTGTTGCCGCCGCCGTTATCAGGTCCTTCAGCTCCCAGGACAAGCGCCTGCACAAGGCGCTTGGGCTGATGCTGCTGCTGGTCATCCTGGTAGGTATCGGATTTGTCCGATCACCGGATGCGGACATCGGCATTGCCCAGGCACGGCAGGTTCTCATGCCGCTTGGCCTGGTGTTCGCCGGCTTCGTCTACCGGGACGACATCAAGTGGCGGAAGATCAGCGCCTACCTTCTGCTGTTGGCCGGGCTGACCGTGGCATGGGCCCTGGCCGAGGAAGTCATGCAGGCGCCCCTCCTTGACCCGGCCTGGTACCACGTCAACGTTGTGGGCGGGAACCCCCGCAGCATGCGCATGGGATTGCCGCCCGCCTACTTCGCGGACGGAGTGTCCAACGGTGACCTCACCTTCCGCCCCGGCGGCCCATTCATGAACCCTCCCGTCATGGGCTTCCTGCTCGGCCTCGGCGCCTTTGCTGCCGTCGCAAGGCTCAGGAGTTTAGCGCGGCTGGGAATGCTTGCTGCCATCGGCGCAACCCTGTTTTTTGCATATGCCCGGGCAGGCATATTGATCTTCCTCGTAGTCACCGTGATCTACTTCATCTGGACCAAGGTGGGGAAGCATGCCGGCATTCTTGTAGGCCTCGGCCTTGGGGGGTACCTGTTCACCACCTTCATTGAGCAGGGCAACACCGCCAGCCATTCGGATGGCCTGTTGTCCGGATTCATGCTTGGCCTGCAGTCGCCCGCAGGCCTGGGCTTCGGCACAACGGGATACCAGGCCGCTCTTGAAGGCGCGTCCACCGGTGTGGGCAGTGAGAGCCTGTTGGGGCTGTATTTCGCGTGGATCGGGTGGCCCATGATTGCTGCCGCCCTCCTGCTCCTGATCCACCTCGGGAGGCTCCTCCGCCGTGTTCCGAGGACCCAAAGCCTGCCTGTGTGGCTGGCCGTGGGCTTCCTGCTGACCGTCGCTTCTTCCGAGTCGGCCTCCTCTATGGCATCCACCCCCGTCCTATGGTTGACCGTGGGATCGGTGGTGGCCATGACGGTACCCCTGAGGCCGACAGTGAGGCCCGTATCCGCGGTCATGGGTCCGCGCTTCGCATCCCGGCCATCGTTGCCGCGGTCGACGTCGCGTCGGTAGGCCGCCGAGGCTGGGTTGCGGCACGGTGCTGCACGCCGTCAGGATGATTGCCCGCCACCAGGGTGTGGGCGCAGGGCAGGCCGGGCTGAGGAGGTTGCCTCCGTCAGCTCTCGGGATCGTACTGGAACTGCCGGACCTCTTGGGGGCAGCGGCAGGCGGCGGCGAGCTTGGCAGCCCATTCAAGTGCAGCTTCCCTGGAGGGCAGCTCGAGAACCGTGTAGCCGCCGTCGGGCACTGTATGGCCCGGGTACGTGCCCTCGGTGACGGTGCCGTCACCGGCCACGCGCACGGGTGCCACGTCCTCATCGATCCCGCCGCCGAAGACATACACCCCCGCTGCCTTGGCCTCGCCGATGACGGCGTGCGCGGATTCGACCACCGCCTCGAAGTCCTCGGCGCGGACCACCATGGCGTCACTGGGGAACGAGATCAGGAACTTGGTCACGGAGTGTTCTCCTGGAGCTAGCCGGGAAGTCGGGCGGAACCTTCGGCCAGCATACGGTGGCCGAAGGCGCGCCAGCTCTCGGACGCCTCCTCATGAAAGAGTTTGGCAGCGAGGACCGTCTCGGTTCTTCCCTGGCCCATTGCATACTCGATGGCAGCTGCCCACGCCTCGACCTCCTGGCCGGGCAGCACGTGGTCCGCGGCGACCAGGAGCCGTGATTGCGGTCCGTACAGTTTCTCCAGGCTCGTCCCGACGCGCCCGACGATCGGAACGCCGTGCTCAAGCGCGCGCATGGCGATGCCGCTTTGGTAGAAGCGCTTATAGGGGATGACTATGGTGTCGCTGGAGACGATCAGTTCCTCCAGTTCGTCCTCCGGAACAAAGCGGGCATCGACATGCCAACCCTCGACGGGAGGCCAGCCACGGCCCACTATGTCGAGGTCGCATTTCGGGCCAAGCCTGCCGGCCAATGATTCCAGGAGGTCGATGTCCCTGTCGGCTTTGTACTGTCCCAGCACGCGAACCCGCGGCCTCTTCCCGGACTGCCCGCCAAAGGCGGCGTCCTTGGCGGCACCGGCGGGGGGAAGCATCGGATGCGGCACCTGCGCCAGGCCCCCGGTGAGTCCGACGGCGTCCATGGCCTGGGCAGCTTCATCGCTGTGTACCAGTGTTCCGGGCCGAGTCCTCAGGCGTCTTACGAGGCCCGCCACCAGGGGGCTGCTGCCTACGGACCGGACGAGGGGTTGCGGATCGTGGTAAATGATGACCCCTGAGTCGCCGCAAAGGAATTTCACCATCAGGAGGTCCAGGAAACCCAATACCGGCCACGTGACGAGGACCGTTTCAGGTGAATTCCTCTTTCGGGTCCGTTGGCCCGCTGAATAAAGCATGGCGGTATACGCGCCGAGCCAATGAAATCGGCTTTTACCGGATTGGGAAGGCTCGGTGATGGAAAATAATTCTGTTTCTATTCCTGCGTCGGCTAATTGATGCAGAAGCGCCTCGGTGTAATGGCTTAGCGCCACTCCAAGGGGATTCAAAACCAATATGCGGGGGTTTCCGCTGCATATTTGTCCGGGTGATTTGAGTGCGCTCGTGCGCAATCCAAAGGTCATTGACGCACCTCGCTGCCTATCTTGGCCGCCTTTTCCCCCAGGACCGCTTCCTGAAGCGTCAGTTCGTATCTCCGGCACACATCTTCCCAGTCGTAATGGGTGGCTGCGCGGGCCTGGTTCGCTGCCCGGGCCTTCGCCCGCAGGTCGTGGTCAGTCAGCATGCGCCGCAATGCACTCTCGATGGCAAGCGGATCCGGTGCCACCAGGTGTTCATCCGCCCGCAGGACCTCGGCATTGTATGGCGTCTGCCGGGCAACGACGGGTGCTCCGCAGGCCATCGCCTGGACCAGGGCTGGATTGGTTCCGCCTACGCTGTGGCCGTGGAAATACGCGCCGGCATGATGCCAGAGCGAGAGGAGCTTCTTGTCATCACTGACGTGGCCGAGCCACTGGACGTTGGGATGTTCACCCAGCCGCTGGGCGGCCTCATCCAGCGGCCCGCCATATCCGCTGGATCCGACGATCACCACAGGATGTTGCTCCGCCAGGCGTTCAGCTGCCTGGAAAAACTCAGACACCGTGTTCTCGGGAACAAACCGGGCCACCATGAGCACATAGGACTCCGGTTCGAGGCCGGGAACAACCTCGCTGGGACTGGCAAGGTTGGCGCCGTACGGAATGAAGACGCTTTTGCGCCCAAAGTCCCGCTTCCAGCGCCGCTGGATCTCAAGGGAGTCGCTGATCAGGATGGTGCCGTAGCGCGCCGTGAGCCGCGCGCCCAGCCGGAAGACGAACTTAGCGAAACGGTTCCACTTGGCGCGTTCCCATTCGATTCCGTCCACGTTCACCACGGTCGGTATTCCGCGAAGCTTCAGCAGCGGCAGGAAGAAGCCGTTGGCAACGTTCATGACGAGCGCCACCTGGGGCTTGTGCCACAGGGCGTGAAGGACGGAAGACAGCCCGAAGGAGAGGGTGCTCAGTGACTTGCTCTCAAGCCCCACTGTCCTGGTGGTTCGGATGCGTGGGTCGCGTGCCTCGTCGTCGTCCTTGGTTTGGCCTGCCCGGCAGTAGACGTTAACGTCCCAGCCGGCATCGGCGAGGAATGGTGCCAGGCGCCGGACTGCAGTCTCAAAGCCGCCGTAGTAACTTGGGTAGCCGCGTGTCCCGATGACGACGACAGACTTGGACATGGGTTCTCCTAGATGAGTGTGTCGGCCGGTGCGCGCGTAACCGGGTTGGCTCGGATACGGCGCACGTGGCAGCTGCAGGCGTTGGATGGTGCCTAGAAGGAAGTGACGCTCCGCGAAGTCTGTTCCCTGCTGGAACCACGGAATGCAGGGGGGCTTTCGGGCTCAATCACCACAGGTGAGTCGTCCGCATCCCCGGATGGATCGCTGTCCGCAGAGTCCGGATCCGAGGAGTAGTACGAGTAGCCGTCAAACTCCTTGGCCGGCACGCAATTCAGCAGGGTTCCAAGAACGGCTCCATGCACCTTCCGGATGTTTCCAAGCGACTTTGTCAGCTGGTCCTTGGTTGTCCGGCCAGCCCTGACAACCACAATGGCGCCGTCCGCGATCCTGGCAAGGAGCACAGCATCAGTCACCGGGAGCAGCGGTGGAGCGTCAATGATCACGATGCCCTTTTCTGACAGGGATTCGATCAGCTGCTTCATGGCATGCGAGCCGAGGAGCTCGGTGGGATTCGGCGGGATCCGGCCGGAGCCCAAAATCGACAGGTTGGGCAGATCGCTCCGCTGCTGGAGAACGTCATCTACCTCTGCCTTTCCGGTGAGGACGTCGGTGATGCCTATTCCGGGAATTACGTCGAAGATCTTGGCCATGCTGGGGTGCCGCAGGTCGCCGTCAACAACGATGACCTGTTCCCCTCCGGCCGACATCGCGGAGGCCAGGTTGGCTGCGATAGTTGACTTGCCTTCCCCGCTCACCGAGCTCGTGACGACGATGATCCGGGGCGGGTTGTCCACGTCAAGGAACGTCAGGTTGGTGCGGAGTTCCCGGAGCGCCTCGGCGAAGGCAGGGCTCTGTGCCCGTGAACCAGGTGTTGGGGCTGCGGGGACGCCTCCCAGGACCTTGTTCTCGCCCGTCAGCCGGAGGTCGACCGGGAGGGCGCCGATGACCGGTACGGAGAAGAGATGTTCCACTTCAGCTGCGTTGTGCAGGCGGCGGTCCAGCCGGTCTCGAAGGAGTGCGGAAGCATAGGCCAGGAGGAGGCCCAGTGCTGCCCCGTAGAGAGCTGTCAGTGCCACGCCGGGAGAGACGGGTTTTGTTGGCAAAGCAGCTGGATCCAGCGGTACCAGGGAGAGCGGCGGCGTAACGGCTTCGAGGGCCTCGCCTGAAGCGGCAGTGGCGGCCCTCTCCCTTTCCTGGACCTGCTTGCTCAGCTCGACGATCCAGGCGTCCGCAACCCGCTGGGCAATGGTGGGATCAGGCGACTCTGCCGTGATCCGGATCTCAGCAGTGTCGCGGGGTACGGACACAGAGATGGCACCCAGCAGGGCATCACTGGACATGTTGAGCCCGGTGGACAGGCGCACGTTGTCCGCCACGAGCCGGGATTCAGCCAATGACTTGTAGTTCTTTGCCCTTGCTTTGGCCAGGGTGTCGCCGGCCAGCAAGCTGCTGACGTTGTCGGTCCCCACCGCAATAACAACTGCGCTGGCTTCGGCGGCATATATGCGGGGGCGGAACGTGCTCCACGCCGTGGCCAGCAGGGTGACGATCAGGGTCACAACCGCAATGTGCTTCCAGTACGTCCTCGCGACCCGGGCGTAGTCCCTCAGTCCCATCCCGGCGGCTGCTACCTCGCTGCCGCTAATATCCTGATTACTCAAGGATCCGATCCCTCCTGCAGGTTGACGTGCTGAATGGGCAGGTGCGACGGAAGGGCCTGGTGCGGCCGGGTCGATTCGAAAGACCTTTTCTTCTGCCATGATTGCCCCTTTTCCGGCGGGTTTCCTGTGTCTCTGTGCCGCTTTGGCGTGTTGCAAAGCTAGTACGGGGCCGGATGCCGCGGTCCGATAAACCAGGGGGCTTGTGGCTGCCCGGGGGTAAGAATGTGGAAATTGCGGTTACCTGCAGCACGAGGTCCCCACCCTGGCCTAGCGCAGGGTGAGGACGAGTTTGGGTGCGGTGGTGCTGCTGGCTTCCTTGGAGGCGAGGTCCAGTCCGTCGGTGCTGGTGGAGTCCAGGCCGAGGGAGAGTTGTTGGCCGGGCTCGCCGGCCAGGGCGCTGGCCGTGAGCTGGACGCTGTAGTTGCTGTTGGCTGCTGTGGGTCCGAGGGTGCCGATGCTGGTGCCGAGCGCGGGGCGGTTGTTGTAGGTGATTCCGCTTTCGGTCCAGCTGTCATCGGTGACGAGTTTGACGTTCTGCTTGCCTATTGATCCGCTGCCGGCGCTGCGCAGTTGCAGTGTTGCGCTTTCCACGGTCCGGCCGGCGTAGGCTGAGAGGTCGAATTTCAGGTAGGTGGTTTCCACGGGACTGTTGTCGACGCTCATTGTGGTGGAGGTGCCGTAGTTTGTGTTTGCTGCTCCGCCTGCCACCCAGCTGTCCGCGGTGGCGGTGAGGGTGACGGTCTCGGACGTCCCGCCGCCGCCGCCGCTCGCTGGGGCTGTGGTGAAGGTCCAGGTCTTGTCCGAGGCCAGCGCGTTGCCGGCAGCGTCCTTCACCCCGGTGGAGCCGCTCTCGACGGTTGCGGTGTAGGTGGTGCCGGCTGCCAGGTCGGTGCCTGGGTTGAGCGTCGCGGTGTTGCCGGTGCCGCTGTACGTCACTGCGGCTGAAACCGCCGTCGTCCCTGTCTTGAGGGTGAACGTGGCCGCATTAATGGTGGAGGTGTTCATCGCCTCGGAGAACGTGGCAGTCACGTTTGCCGTCGCTGCCACGCCGGTAGCACCATCAACCGGGGCTGTACCCGTCACCGTCGGAGCCGTCGTATCACCGCCGCCACTACCACCGCTGCCGCTCCCGGACATCGTGAGGACGAGTTTGGGTGCGGTGGTGCTGCTGGCTTCCTTGGAGGCGAGGTCCAGTCCGTCGGTGCTGGTGGAGTCCAGGCCGAGGGAGAGTTGTTGGCCGGGCTCGCCGGCCAGGGCGCTGGCCGTGAGCTGGACGCTGTAGTTGCTGTTGGCTGCTGTGGGTCCGAGGGTGCCGATGCTGGTGCCGAGCGCGGGGCGGTTGTTGTAGGTGATTCCGCTTTCGGTCCAGCTGTCATCGGTGACGAGTTTGACGTTCTGCTTGCCTATTGATCCGCTGCCGGCGCTGCGCAGTTGCAGTGTTGCGCTTTCCACGGTCCGGCCGGCGTAGGCTGAGAGGTCGAATTTCAGGTAGGTGGTTTCCACGGGACTGTTGTCGACGCTCATTGTGGTGGAGGTGCCGTAGTTTGTGTTTGCTGCTCCGCCTGCCACCCAGCTGTCCGCGGTGGCGGTGAGGGTGACGGTCTCGGACGTCCCGCCGCCGCCGCCGCTCGCTGGGGCTGTGGTGAAGGTCCAGGTCTTGTCCGAGGCCAGCGCGTTGCCGGCAGCGTCCTTCACCCCGGTGGAGCCGCTCTCGACGGTTGCGGTGTAGGTGGTGCCGGCTGCCAGGTCGGTGCCTGGGTTGAGCGTCGCGGTGTTGCCGGTGCCGCTGTACGTCACTGCGGCTGAAACCGCCGTCGTCCCTGTCTTGAGGGTGAACGTGGCCGCATTAATGGTGGAGGTGTTCATCGCCTCGGAGAACGTGGCAGTCACGTTTGCCGTCGCTGCCACGCCGGTAGCACCATCAACCGGGGCTGTACCCGTCACCGTCGGAGCCACGGTATCGCCCGGAGGCGGCGCGGTTCCAAGTGACCGGTCCGAGAACCAGTAGCGCTCAGTAGCCTTGTTGCTGGCCATGACAACAGCGCCGGTGGTGGCGTTGACGCTCTGTTTGGTGGTGGTGACGTCGTTGATATTGGCAGATGCCCCGTCCTGGATCACCGGGGTGCCGCGGCCGCTGCCAAAGACCGGATTGTCCATGGAGGCAGTCTTCTCATAGATACTGCCGGGGACTCCTGAATAGGCACATCCCGAGGTCGATGTGGATGGTGCAGTATGGAACGCCCTCACCAGATTGTTGGATGTATCCAGCAGGATTTGGGGACGGGTCACGCAATCGGCAAGAGTGGCAATGGTGGATTTTGTAAACGAACCCGTTCCGGGCCGGAAGACCAGCAGCTGCAACTGCGGAAGCGTCTTGTCGGTAGAAGAATCGAGGCTCGTCTTCACAGCCGCGTAGACACGTCCTGAAGGATCGGCCACGAGTGACTTGATGTTCAGATGGTCGTCCGCTTGGCCTTTGCCCTGCACCGCGGACTGGACGTTCCATGATGAGGCTGCCGAAGGGGAGGTTCCATCCGTACGGGTCGCCCAGTAGACGGTTCCGGCGGGAGTGTCGCTCCACATCACACCGATTTTTTTGTTTCCGTAAGCGACGATCGCGGAGATGTCATCAGGTGCTGGTTTGGGGTCGGCGACCGGCAGGACAAACGGCGTGCCCCAGCTTGTCCCGCCCGCTGCGGACGAGTTCACATAGACACTGCTGGAGTAGCCGGAGGTTGAGCTTCCGGAAACCTGCGTCCACGTGGCCCAGATGGCACCGGTAGTGTCCTTGTCGATCGTCATGGACTCGCTGCTGTTGTTGTTGATGTTGGTGGGAAAACCGGCGTCGAGCGTGTACTTACCGGCAGCGTAGCTGTACCTGTACATTTTGGCGGGCTGACCCGAGACAGATGCTTTTGTGCTGGCGTCCCCCGACACCGTCACCACATGCGAGGCGATGTACAGCTTGTTTCCGTCCCACAAAGTGTCTGCCAATGTGTTGCTGCGGGTGTCGATCGAGACCCCCGTGTTCACCCAGGACTTTGCAGCCCTGTCCAGCCGGTAGATTTGCCAGCCGGTTCCCGTGGTCCACATATCAGCCCACCAGGACCCGTCGTTCCACCACAGCTTGCTCTGCGGTTTGTCCGAGGTGGGGGTGTTGGCCACTCCCGTGTAGCTGACGCTTTGGTAGCCGTAGTTCTCAGCCGCATGGGCTGGGCCGCCAGACGTAAGAAGGCCTAGGACAAGCGCAACGGCCAAGGCCAGGGCTTGAGGAACGGGATGGCGAACTTTTGCTGTGTGCATATTCAGGTCCTTGGTGGCGCAGGGAGTCCTTAACGGCGTACCGCTGCTCTGGCGTCCCTCGCTTGAGTGCGGGTGGAAGCCAATGTAGACCTCCGAAAATGCCGGGGGCAATGGGGGAAACCGGGAGCGAAACCACTAGGGGATACGGGGCTGCGGACTATTTCCTCCGTGTTTCCTTGTTGCCTGTCAGGCTTCTCGTGTTTCGTGTGGGTACCTGCAGTTGGGCCAGGGCCAAAATTGGGCAGCCCAAGGCTGTGCCGATGCACAGCGCATCCGCTTCCCGGCGCAATTTACAGTGAGAGAAATGTGTGACCGGCCCCACTGGAGGGAGCGGTCCTCATTCTTTCCGGCAAGTCCTGCCTGCCGATCCCATCTGCATAACCACCAAAGGACGGCACTCCCATGCCCGCTGACCAGCAATTAGCCAAGTCGCTTAAGCCGCGGCACCTTTCCATGATCGCGATTGCCGGCGTTATCGGCGCCGGCCTGTTTGTCGGCTCCGGCGCCGCCATCCAGCAGGCGGGACCGGGGATCCTGCTCGCCTACATGGCTGCCGGCGTCGTGGTCATCCTGGTGATGCGGATGCTCGGTGAGATGGCGGCGGCCAACCCGGAGACGGGCTCCTTTTCCACCTACGCCGACAAGGCGCTGGGCCGTTGGGCCGGTTTCAGCATCGGCTGGCTGTACGCCTGGTTCTGGATCATCGTGCTCGGCATTGAGGCGACGGCCGGAGCGGCCATCATGCACCGCTGGGTTCCCGGAATCGACCAGTGGGTCTGGGCGCTCGTCCTGATGGTCCTGCTGACGCTGACCAACCTTGGGTCCGTGAAGTCCTACGGTGAGTTCGAGTTCTGGTTCGCTTCCATCAAGGTCGCTGCAATCGTACTTTTCCTGCTCTTCGGCGCCGCCGCCATCCTCGGGTTCGTCCCCGGCGTCCCCGCTCCGGGGCTCAGCAACCTCATCGACAACGGCGGATTCTTTCCGAACGGGCCGGGTGCTGTGCTGGCCGGGATCCTGGTGGTGGTCTTCTCCTTCTTCGGTGCGGAGATCGCCACCATCGCCGCCGGCGAATCGGAGAACCCCGTGGACGCCGTCAAGAAGGCCGTCAAGTCCACCGTGTGGCGCATCCTGGTCTTCTACATCGGGTCGATCGCCATCGTTGTCACCCTGCTGCCCTGGAATGACGCCAGCGTTGCCAAGAGCCCCTACGTTGCAGTCATTGAACTGTTCGGAATCCCGGGCGCCGGCACCATCATGGACATCGTGGTCCTCACGTCCGTGCTGTCCTGCCTCAACTCCGGCCTGTACACCGCCAGCCGCATGCTCTTCTCGCTGTCCAAGCGGGGAGACGCCCCGGCCGCCTGGACCAGAATCTCCCGGCGGGGCGTCCCCGCTGCTGCCGTGCTCGCCTCCACCGTGGTGGGTTTCGTAACAGTGGGCCTCAACTACATTGCACCCGACACGGTTTTCCTCTTCCTGGTCAATACCTCCGGTGCCATCGCCCTGTTCGTGTGGCTTGTCATCGCGTCCTCCCAGCTGATCCTCCGCAAGCGCATGGGTGCCGCAGGCAAGGATCTTGCGCTGAAGATGTGGCTCTTCCCGTACCTGACGTGGCTTTCCATCGTCAGCATCGTGGCGCTGCTGATCGGCATGGTCATCCTGGAGTCCACCAGGGAGTCCCTGCTGCTGTCTGTGGCCCTGGCGGCTGTTGTGGTGGCCCTGGGCGTGTGGCGCTACCGCAAGTCGGGTAAGAGTCCGAAGGGCGGGGAGCCGCAGGATCGCACAACCCGGGAGTCGGCTGTGGAGGCCGTTTCGGCGTCGTAATTTCCCTGTTTGTTCGCTTGCACGTTTTCCACATAGGAGCCGTTGGTGCTGCAGCCCCTGCCAACACGGCCATAGCCTAGAGTCAGGCGCGAATCGCCTATCCGGTCTAGATGCACTAAGATATTGAAGTCTGTGCTGCGTCCTGCCTCCGTTCCGGCGGCGGGGCCTTGCATGGCATCGCAAATGAACCTCCTGTTACGGAAATGCCGTAACCGCTTAGCCCAAAGGAGGTGGGTTCACATATGCGTCCTTACGAATTGATGGTAATCATCGACCCCGAGGTCGAAGAGCGTACCGTTGAGCCGTCGCTTCAGAAGTTCCTGAACGTCATCACCAACGATGGTGGAACCATCGAAAAGGTTGACATCTGGGGCCGTCGCCGTCTGGCTTACGAAATCAAAAAGAAGTCTGAAGGTATCTACGCCGTGGTGAACTTCACCGCCAAGCCGGACACCGCCAAGGAACTTGACCGCCAGCTGTCTCTTAACGAGACCATCATGCGCACCAAGATCACCCGCCCCGAAGAGCAGAAAGTTGTTGCTGAGTAATTTCAGCACCGATTCTTCAATCTTTAACGCAGGAACGCACCCTTCACCCAGGATCAACAAGGAGGCAGTAGATGGCAGGCGAGACCACCATTACGGTCATCGGTAATCTCACCAATGATCCGGAATTGCGGTTCACACCGTCCGGTTCAGCAGTAGCGAACTTCACCATCGCTTCCACCCCGCGTACCTTTGATCGCCAGTCCAACGAGTGGAAGGACGGGGAAACCCTGTTCCTCCGCGCCGCTGTCTGGCGTGAAGCAGCCGAGAACGTCGCCGAGTCCCTTACCAAGGGAATGCGCGTGATCGTGACCGGCCGCCTGAAGAGCCGTTCCTACGAAACCAAAGAAGGCGAAAAGCGCACCGTTATTGAGCTTGAGGTCGATGAAATCGGCCCCAGCCTGCGCTACGCCAATGCCAAGGTCAACCGCACCCAACGCTCCGGCGCTGGGGGTGCCGGAGGCGGCGCCCAGGGTGGCTTCGGCGGCGGCAACAGCGGCGGCGGCTTCGGAGGCGGCAACTCTGGTGGAAACCAGGGCGGCAACTCCGGTGGAGGCTGGGGCGGCGGCAACCAGCAGGCTGCGCAGGACGACCCCTGGGCAACGCCCGGCGTCTCCAACGCAGGCGGCTGGGGCAACGGCCCCGATTCCGAACCTCCCTTCTAAACACCCATTCAGGCCCGACGCCGGGACAGCCGAAAGTGCCTCCGGGCACCCAGGTGACTGCCGCCGTCGGACCACCACCATCCCGTGGATCAACATCCACGGGCTCCCTAGAATAGGAGCTCCACGATGGCTAAGGCTGAACTCCGTAAGCCCAAACCAAAGTCCAACCCCTTGAAGGCCGCTGACATCACTGTCATCGACTACAAGGACGTAGCATTGCTGCGCAAGTTCATCTCCGACCGCGGAAAGATCCGCGCCCGTCGCGTCACTGGCGTCACGGTGCAGGAACAGCGCAAGATCGCCCAGGCAATCAAGAACGCCCGCGAAGTTGCTCTGCTGCCTTACTCCGGCGCTGGCCGCGGCTAAGGAAGGGATTAACTAACATGGCAAAGCTCATTCTGACCCACGAAGTAACCGGTCTCGGTGCTGCTGGCGACGTTGTCGAGGTCAAGGACGGTTACGCACGTAACTACCTGCTGCCCCGCAACTTTGCCCTGACCTGGTCGAAGGGTGGCGAGAAGCAGGTTGAGTCCATCAAGGCTGCCCGCGCTGCCCGCGAGCACGCTTCCCTGGAAGATGCTCAGAAGCAGGCCGCTGCACTGTCCTCCAAGCCGGTCAAGCTCGTCGTCAAGGCTGGCGAAACCGGACGCCTGTTCGGCACCGTCAAGCAGGGCGACGTCGCTGACGCCGTCGAGGCCGCCGGCCTTGGCAGCATCGACAAGCGCAAGGTTGAACTGCCCGTGCACATCAAGTCGGTAGGTTCCTACCAGGCCAACGTCCGTCTGCACGAAGACGTTGCCGCTGTCATCGAACTCGATGTTGTGGCTGGCAAGTAGTCCCTGACTGCTGGAAAGACCCCCGCTGCCGGATTCCGGCAGCGGGGGTCTTTTGCTTGATAGCTTCGTACGGTGAACAGCACCGAACTTCCAGCCCGCAGCCGCCCGTTCCACCAGGTCGATGTCTTCTCCCGCGAGCCCTACCGCGGAAACCCGCTCGCCGTCGTCGTTGATGCCGAGGGTCTGACGACGGAGCGGATGCAGCAGTTCGCCAGCTGGACCAACCTGTCGGAGACCACGTTCCTGCTGCCCCCAACCGATCCGCGTGCAGATTACCGGGTCCGCATCTTTACCGGCAGTGAGGAATTCCCCTTCGCCGGGCACCCCACGCTGGGGTCTGCCCACACGTGGCTTGAGCGCGGCGGAACATCGTATTCGGACGGCTTCGTTGTCCAGGAATGCGGCGCGGGCCTGGTTAAGGTTAAGCGCGACGGCGGGATGCTCGCCTTCGCAGCTCCCCCTTTGACCCGTTGTGGTCCAGTGGACGCGGCTATCCGGCGCCGGATAGCTGCGGGGCTCCGCCTGGCTGAAACCGATGTGGTGGATGCGTCCTGGCTGGTGAATGGTCCCGAATGGATCGGTGTGCTGCTGGGTTCCGCGGAGCAGGTCAGGGCTGTGAAGCCTGACGTCGCGGCCCTGGGCAGCCTGAAGATCGGGATTATCGGGCCGGGGCCGGGGGATGGCTGCGCAGACTTCGAGGTTCGCACGTTCATCCCGGGCGACGCCATGGTGGAGGATCCCGTCACGGGCAGCTTTAATGCGGGTGCAGCGCAATGGCTGATCGGCAGCAACAGGGCTCCGCGGGAGTACGTGGCTGCCCAGGGGACGGCACTGGGCCGCGCAGGCCGCGTCCACGTCAAAGCCGACGGCAGCGACATTTGGGTGGGCGGACACTCCACCACCTGCATCCGGGGATCAGTGCTTCTCTAGCGGGAATACTCCGTAAGCTCCCACCGTTCACCGTGTAGATGCATATGCATATATGCTGGAATGATAGAGCAACAGGAGAATGCCATGGAGACCCGCCGCATCACAGTCCTTTCCGCCGGACTCGGCGTACCGTCGTCGAGCAGGCTGCTGGCCGACCAGTTGTCAGCCGCAGCCGAGCGGCACCTGAACGGCGCCGGCCTCAGCGTGCAGGTGGACGTCGTCGAACTCCGCGACCTGGCGGTGGACATCGCCAACAACTTCGTCACAGGCTACGCCGCGCCCCGGCTGGCCGAGGTGATAGCCGGCGTGGAAGCCTCGGACGGGATCATCGCGGTGACGCCGGTGTTCAGTGCGTCCTACAGCGGCCTGTTCAAATCCTTCATCGACGTCCTTGACCCCAAGTCACTCGACGGCAAGGCCGTCCTGCTGGGCGCTACCGGTGGCACCGATCGCCACCAGATGGTCCTGGACTACGCCCTGCGCCCGCTGTTCAGCTACCTGCGGACCAGGATTGCAGCCACGGGCGTCTTTGCGGGTCCCCAGGACTGGGGCACCACGGACGACGGCGGCTCTTCACTTTCGGACCGCATCGACCGGGCCGCAGGGGAATTCACGCGGCTCCTTGAAGGGGTCCAGCCGGACCGGAAGCCGGCTCCAATGGAGTCCCTCCCCTTCGAGCAGCTTCTGGCCGGCATTTCCAGTAACGGGTGACGACCGGCCGCCCCACACATGAGGTAGTGTCCCGTTCGAATTAGGGGTTGCAATTAAGGGCGTTGCGGTTGACACTGAACGAGCGTGGGGACCGACGTTCAACTCCGGGGAGCGCACATGGGCGGACATGCTACAGGTCGGCGTATTCATGCTGTAAGCCGGGGAGGTGGTTGCCTGGACGGTGTCCGTCCGCGCCGGCTGCGGACCCCATGGCTCACTGCACTGCTGGCAGCTCTAGTGCTTGCCCTGGGCGTTGTGGTGGTGCCGGTTGGGGCGTCGGCTGCTGAGGGTGACGTCGGGGTCGAGGGCCCGTCGCACTCGGGGACGGGAACGCCGACGGGTACCAAGCGGGCGACGAGTGCGTTGTGGTTCAACGACGGTCTCTGGTGGGGGAACCTGTGGGACACCGCCAGTTCGGATTTCCATATCTTCCGGTTCAATGCCGCCACGAGCGCGTGGGTAGATACTGGCGTGGCGACGGATACCCGCTCGAACACGCATCACGACGTCCTCTGGGACGGCGCGACGCTGCATGTGGCGAGTTACCGGTTCGTCAACGACGGTTTGCCGGCTGAGCCGAACTTCCCGTCGACGATGCGGCGTTTCAGCTACGATCCTGGTACGAAGACGTACTCGCTGCAGAGCGCTACAAACATCAACAACTACCGCGTTGAAACCCTGTCCATTGACAAGGATTCGACCGGCCGCGTGTGGGCCACCTGGCAGCAGGGAAACCGCATCTACCTGAATGTCACGGGCACGGATGGCAGGACGTGGGGGACACCGTTCCCGCATCCTGCGTCTTTGAGCAACGTGTCTGTTGACGACTCGTCAGCGGTTATCGCGTTCGGGCCAGGCAAGATAGGTGTGATGTGGAGCCGGCAGGTCGACGATTCTTCCGACGGCATGTACTGGAGCTACCACGTCGACGGTGCCTCGAATACCGACTGGACTACGCCTGTGGCCGCTGTCTCGGGGCAGCGCAGCGGTGATGACCATATGAACCTGAAGTGGCTTGACTCCTCGGGTGGCCGGGTTTTCGCCGCGATCAAGACGTCGTTCACCTCGGCGGCCCAGCCGCTGATCCAGCTGTTGGCGTTGAACGGAACCACATGGTCGGCGAACACGATCGCGACTGTGTCGGAGTGCCCGAACCGGGTGATCGTCCTGATCGACGAGAGCACCCAAAGGCTGCGGACCTTCGCCACCTATCCGAAGCCGAGCGGCACAACGAACGCCGGTACCTGCACCAGCTCGGGCGGTGCGATCTATGAGAAGTCCACGCCGCTGGACAACATCAGCTTCAGCAGTGCTAAGACTGCCCGGATCGTCGACGCCGACCAGTATGTCCACAACGTGACGTCGACGAAGCAGAACCTCAACAGTGCGGCGCGGGGCACGGCCGGCAGCGGTTTGCTGCTGCTTGCGGATGTGAACGCCACCAGCCGGTACTGGCACTTTTACGATCCCAGCGGCGGTGGCGGTAGCGGTGGTGATACGACGGCTCCGGTGGTGTCGGGCACGTCCCCGGCTGAGGGCGCTACCGGCGTGGCGGTGACGGCGGACGTGACTGCCACGTTCTCTGAGGCGATGGATGCGTCCACCGTTGGGTCGGGCACGTTTACTTTGGAGTCCGGGACGGGGGCGGTCACGGCCTCGGTGACCCTCAACGGCGCTGGCAACGTTGCGACGTTGAGCCCTGACGCGGACCTGGCGGCCGGCACCAGGTTCACGGCCACGATCGAGGGCGGTTCCGCCGGGGTGAAGGATGCTGCCGGGAACGCATTGGCGTCGGATAAGACGTGGACGTTCACCACGGCCTCTGCGGGCGGCGGCACACCGGAAACCGTCACCCTCACCGCCACGGCGGACAGTTACGTGGCGGGCACGTCGGCCGGCACGAACTACGGGTCAAGTACCCTGCTGGGAGTGGACAAGAGCCCAGTGGAGGTCACGTACCTGAAGTTCGACCTGTCGGCGTACGCTGGCCGCACCCTGGAGAGTGCGACACTCCAGCTGCGCAGCGCCGGGAGCGGGTCCAAGGGTACGCAGAACGTCAAACTGGTGGGGGTCGACACCTGGACAGAGGGCGGAATCACGTACACCAACCGCCCCGCGCTTGGAAGCAGCATTGCGACCTTCGGCCCGACGACGGCCAACACGAACTACAGCGTTCCGCTCACGGTAGCCGGCCTGGCCGGTGAGCTCGGCCAAGAGCTTTCGCTGGGCCTGGACACCGGCAGCAGCGACGGCCTGGACTTGAACTCCAAGGAGGCAGGCAGCGCGGCCGCACCCAAGCTCGTCCTGGCGCTGAGGTAGTACAGGACCGCTCAGGTAGTCCAACATGACAGGGATGATCCGGCCGCCCCAAGGGCGGCGAGGCGCCTGGCCAGGCTAGTCGTCCAGCAGTTCGATGAACTCCCGGGCCTGTTTCATGGAGATATCCGAGTGCCGCGTGAGCGCCGAGGCAGCAGCCTCCGTGTCGCCGTTGCGGGCCAGGGTGCGTATCCGGCCATAGATCTCGTCGTTGAGCATGTTGCTGCTGACCTCGCGGGTCACGTCGCCCTTGCTGGCGATCGCCCGGTAGCGGTAGGGGAACCTTTGGGGCTCATCATCCTCATCGTCCGGTTCCGGGGTGGCCACCTCCGGGCCCCGGTAAGGCTGCGGGTGTGCCGCCAGCGCTCCTACGGCATCGCGTGATGCGCGCAGTCCGTCGCCTGTGGCTTCGTAGTACAGCTTGATGGCTGCCATTGCCTGGCCCTGTGCGATCAGGGCATAGAGCCGCCGGTGTTCGTCCTCGGAAAGTTTGGCAGCCGCCGTGCGGGCGAGGTCGGCGGAGGTGGCTGCGGGCGCCTGCGGCTCGGCGCCCGCGGAGGCCTTCCGCCTGCTGATGGCGCGGGCCGCCAACGTGACTCCGGCAGCCACGGCCAGGAGGATGAGGACAGGGACCACAAGCGATTCCATTTTCTAGCGCCGTTCTGTGTACTTCCTGGCTGGGGCCAGGTCTGAATGCATCGCCTGGGTGTTTTGGCTTGGCCTCGTGGTGGACTCCAGGCGTGCGCGGGCCGCCGTGGCAGCCTGGACCTGGGCCGCGTAGTGCTGCGCTGAACGTTCCGCCAGGTCACGCTGGTATTTCTCGGCATCGGACAAGCCCGTATCCCGCGGACTGAGGGCCGTGGCCAGACCCCAGATGAGCGCCACCAACACAATCGCCGGCAGCAGTACCAGCACTAGTTCGCCCATGTATAGAGCTTATGCCAGATCCGGTTTATCCACAGCAACATTCATCTATGCGCATACTCAACGGTCCGCTGGGGCGTTGACCCCGGGACCCGGGTACCAACGGTCCGACGCGGCGGCAGCATGAACTGCATCACTGCCACGGGCGGGACGGTTTTCCTCCACTGGTGCTGCCATGGGCTGTGGATGAAATTATCCGGAAGAAATTTTTACTCCACATGCCGGCGCCGGCGTTTCCGCTGGTCAGCACGTTTAAGGCGCGTAAAGTTTTTTGCTTTCCACAGCCTTTCCCACAGGCTGTGCACAAGCTATGCCCCTTAGTACACAGGTTTTCCACAGGGCCTGGTTCCCGTTGACTTTGCCGCTGGGGCGCAGGGGACTAGCGTAGCGGGGTACCTGTTTTTCAGGGCTCCTGTGGTTCCGGACGGATGCCGGGAAGGGCAGCCGAAGGGCATCCGGAGCCTTAAGAAGAGGCCCATTGTGGAAAACCTGTGGATATGGGGATAACTCTCAAAATTCCCGGCTGCAGGGCTGGATCCCCAGCGATTGTCACACCCCGCTGGTACACCTGGACAGGTAGCGGAGCCCGGCTTTCGGGCAACGCCCTAGCAGGACGGTTAACCACCGGTGCCACCAAGGCCCCGGCTCACATGGAGGACGGCAGCTTTGTCAATCGCGCATCTGGATCCGGTAGAGACAACCCGTGGATCTGAAGCCAGCCGCAAGCCGCCGCAGGACATCCCTGCCGAGCAGTCCGTGCTGGGCGGCATGATGCTGTCCAAGGATGCCATCGCCGATGTTGTGGAAATCCTCCGCGGCCAGGACTTCTACCGCCCGGCGCACGAAACCATTTACGAAGCCATTATCGACCTCTATGGCCGCGGTGAGCCCGCCGACGCCGTGACTGTCTCCGATGAACTCACCAAGCGTGCAGAGATCAACAGGATCGGCGGCCCTGCCTACCTGCACGAGCTTATCCAGACCGTTCCCACCGCCGCCAACGCCGGCTACTACGCAGAGATCGTTGCTGAACGGGCCGTGCTCCGGCGCCTCGTGAACGCGGGCACCAAGATCGTCCAGTTGGGCTACGGCTCCGACGGCGAGGTGGAGGACCTGGTGAACCAGGCCCAGGCCGAGGTGTACGCGGTGGCAGAGCGCCGCACTGCAGAGGACTACGTCGTCCTGAAGGACGTCATGGAGTCCACGGTGGATGAGATCGAAGCCTCCGGCCACCGCGGTGAGGGCATGACCGGTGTGCCCACGGGGTTCTACGAACTGGATGAGCTCACCCACGGCCTGCACCCCGGCCAGATGATTGTGATCGCAGCCCGCCCGGCTGTGGGTAAGTCCACCTTCGCGCTGGACTTCGCCCGCTCGGCAGCCATTAAGAACAACCTGGCCACAGTGATGTTCTCGCTCGAAATGGGCCGGAACGAAATCGCCATGCGCCTCCTGTCCGCCGAGGCCACCATCGGGCTGCAGGACCTCCGCAAGGGCACCATCAAGGACGAGCAATGGTCCAAGATCGCCACCACCATGGGCCGGATGAATGATGCCCCGCTCTTTATCGATGACAGCCCCAACATGTCGCTGATGGAGATCCGGGCAAAGTGCCGGCGCCTGAAGCAGCAGCACGATCTCAAACTCGTGATCCTCGACTACCTGCAGCTCATGAGCTCCGGTAAAAAGGTTGAGTCCCGCCAGCAGGAGGTCTCCGAGTTTTCACGTGCGCTGAAGCTCCTGGCCAAGGAGCTCCAGGTCCCCGTGATCGCACTGTCCCAGCTCAACCGTGGCTCTGAGCAGCGCCAGGATAAGCGGCCCATGGTCTCCGACCTCCGCGAATCGGGCTCCATCGAGCAGGACGCCGACATGGTGATCCTGCTTCACCGTGAGGACGTCTACGACAAGGAGTCCCCCCGCGCAGGGGAGGCTGACATCCTGGTGGCCAAGCACCGTAACGGCCCCACCAAGGACATCGTGGTCGCCTTCCAGGGCCATTACTCACGGTTCGCCAACATGGCAGCCGACGCCGGCGGCGGCGGCTTCTAGGAGCGCCGCCGTGGGTGCCCCGGGCTTAGCCCTGGGCCAGCAGGTGGTTGGGCAGCCGGTTTCCCGGGGCTGTGCCCCTGATTTCCAGCAGTTCGCGGGCATGGGCGTGCAGTCTCTTGTCCTCTTCGCTGACCGGCACCCACGAGGGTACGGGGACGGAGTTGCCGTCCGCGTCGCGCGCCACCATCACTGTCAGGCAATAGGTGGTGAGGTTCATCTCGCGGCTCTTGGGGTCGCCTGAGCGGACATGTACGGCAATGTGCATGCCTTTGGTGCCGGTGTACACCAGCCGCGCCTCCACCTCCACCACGTGGCCAATCAACAGGGGACGGTAGAACCGGACCCCGCCGGAGAAGACAGCCACGGTGTCCATGCCGCAGTACCGGGAGGCGCACACGTAGGCGGCCTCGTCGATCCACTTCATGACGATTCCGCCATGGACCTTGCCGCCCCAGTTCACGTCGGTGGGTGCGGCCATGAACCGCAGGGTAACCCGTTCGGCCGTACCCGCGTCCGTATATTCCTGCCGGTTCATGGCTTCGACAATCTGTTCGCGTACTTTGATCCGTGCCAGCGCGTGGTCCCGCTGTTCAATCTCTTCGGCGGGGACGGGTTCGAACTGCTGGACCGGGATCGGTTTTCCATCCTCGCCCACAGCTACGAAAATCACCATGCACTGGCTTCGCATCGTGGCCGGACCACCCTTGGGATCCCCGGAGGAAACCACGGTCCGGATGTGCATCGAGGACCGTCCGGTGTAGACGATGGTGGCCTCGACCTCCACCATGTCGCCGCTGTTGACGGGATCGGCGAAGTGAATGTTTCCCACGTAGGCGGTGACGCAGTAAGACTTCGCCCACCCCACCGCAGCGGCATACGCGGCCTTGTCCACCCACTCCAGGACGGTTCCGGCGTCTACGGAGCCGCTGTGGCCCACATCCATGGGAGCGGCCAAAAAGCGGAGTGTCACTGAGTTGGAGGCAGGCGTCTCGGTCATGCTGTGATCATACTGACGCCCGGTGTTACCGGCGGGTTGCCTCCAAAACGGGGCCGGACATGGCGCTGCCCCGCCCGCCGGGCTGGCGGACGGGGCAGCGGGCAGATCCGACGGGTCAGCCTGCGCGGGTGTACACGATGTCCGGCTGGGCCGGCAGTTCCATCCCAACACCCACGTAGAAGCTGGGGTGTGGCGGCTGGTTGTACGAGACGTTCTCGCGTGCAACCGAGAGCCGGTATACGGGATCGTGCATCAGCGTCCGGAGCCGGACGTCGGTACCGGCGGTGGTGGTGTAGATGCGCAGCTCCGTGCTGTCCGACGACGGCCACGCAATTTCCTCGCGCCAGTCACCGAGGAGGTCGGCCTGGATGGCCGGGGTTCCCTTGGTGCCGTTGTTGGACTTCGCACCGGTGGCCGTGAGCAGCCGGTCGCTGGATTCCGTTTCCCAGTTCCACTTGGCGATGCTGGGCGTGCCGGTGGTGGTTGCCGCGTTCCAGTCATGGTCAACGATCTCCCGCAGCAGGTCGCCGTCCCACCAGGCCAGGAAGTTGGCTGCCGGGATGCTGTTGGCGATCAGCTCGCCCCTTGCGGAGCGCAGCTCGCCCACCGGGGAGTTCCAGGCAGCGTCGCCGCCGATGGCCCAGCCCTCCGCCCCCGCGTGGCGCGGGTCGATGTCACCGGCGGCAGCGCGTCCGGTGTCCTTGGCGGCCGGGATGCTCCAGAGGATCTCCCCGGTGCGCGCATCACGGAATGTGGCTCCCCTGTTGCCGCTGGCCCCCATGTCCTCGTGGGCCGCGAACGTTTCCAGGCCCGGACGGGACGGGTCGAGGTCGCTGGTGTGGATGGCATCACCGTGGCCCAGGCCAGTGTTGTACAGCGGCTTGCCGTTGTCGTCGATGGTCAGGGAGCCGAAGACGAACTCGTCCTTTCCGTCGGCGTCCACATCCGCTACGGACAGGTTGTGGTTGCCCTGGCTGCGGTACTGGGCGCCTGCGGCGTCCGAGTCGAAGATCCAGCGCTTGCTGATCTTGCCGCCCACGAGGTCGTAGGTGGCAAGCACGGTGCGGGTGTAATAGCCGCGGCTGAACATCATGGACGGGCGTTCCCCGTCCAGGTAGGCCACCGCGCCGAGGAAGCGGTCAACGCGGTTGCCGTAGCCGTCGCCCCATGCTGCCACGTCACCACGGGGAGGGTCGTAGGCCACCGTGTCCATGATGGTGCCGGTTGCCCCGTGGAAGACAGTGAGGAACTCCGGGCCCGTCAGCACGTAGCCGCTGCTGTTGCGGTGGTCTGCCCCAGCGTTTCCAATCACCGTTCCGGCAGCGTCGCGCGTGCCGTCCGCCGTCTTCATGGCAACTTCGGCCCTGCCGTCGCCGTCGAAGTCGTAGGCGAGCAACTGCGTGTAGTGGGCGCCGGCGCGGATGTTCGGACCCATGTTGATCCGCCAGAGCCTGGTGCCGTCCATGCGGTAGGCGTCCACGTACACCAGTCCGGTGTAGCCCGCCTGTGAGTTGTCCTTGGAGTTGGAGGGCGACCACATCTGGAGGATCTCGTACGTTCCGTCGCCGTCCAGGTCAGCCACGCTGGAGTCGCCGGCGGAGTAGCTGTAAGGCTGTCCGTCCTTCGTGTAGTCATCCGCAGGCTTGTCCAGCTTTACGGCCAGGTAGTTCTGCGCCAGCGGCGTGAACTCGGCGGTGAGCTGTTCCCCGCCGTTGCCCACGGTCTTGACGGCGTACCGGGACGATGAGGTCCCGGAGGGGTCCAGGAACGTGGTGCTGCTGCGGATCGGCTCCTCGGTGAGCTGGACGCCGTCGCGGATGACATGGAAGCCGATCTGTTCAGGGTCCAGGCCGAGCATGCGCCAGCCCACCCGCACGCCTTCGCCGGTCAGCAGGGCCACCGGTGCCCGGTCCAGGTTTTCCATCTGCCGGTTCACTACGGTGACCTTTTCGGTTCCCACCACGGGTGAGGGCGCGGATTCGCCGCCCTTGTTCACCGTGGTGACCCGGTAGTAGTACTTGATGGTGGTCAGGACCGAGTAGTCGGTGTAGTTCACTTCGGTGGCGCGGCCCACGTAGCCGAAGGGGCCGTCGGGTGAGGTGGACCGGTAGACGAGGTATGCGGCAGCGCCGGACACCTTCTGCCACTTGAGCATGACGCTCGTCTTCTCCACTGCCTTCACGTCCACCTTGCCCGTGGCAGCGGGCACCGGAGTGGCGGGGTCAACCAGGGCGGTCTCCACCGTGTTGGACGGAACGGACTCGAGGCCGGTGTTGTCCAGGGCACTGACGAAGTACTTGTACGTCAGTCCCGCGAAGGCGGTGGTGTCCTGGAATGACGCAGTGGCCACGTTCTCGGCGATCAGCTGCGGTTCGGCTTCGAAGGACGCCTGGCGGAACACCTTGTAGCTGGCGGCGTCAGCCACGGCGTCCCAGGCGAGGTCCACGGTGGGCGGCTCCGAAGCGGCATTCACAGCAGTGGTGTGCAGGTTGGTGGGTCCCACGAGCAGCGGGGTGACCTCCAGGCCGTTGAGCCGCTGGCCGGAGCCGCTGATGGTGAGGTTGAGCTGCCCGTCGGAGACCAGGACCTGGTTGATGATCTTGGTTGCCGACGATGCACGGCCGGACGAGACCTGGCCGTAGGGGGTGCCCTCGGCCGCAACGTCGGTCCTTGTGGAGCCGATCCAGTCGCTGTGGTAGGTCTTCAGTGCGTAGGTGCCGTTGGGGACGTCCAGCTGGAATTCGAAGCTGGAGCCGCTGAGGACGAAGTCCCGCAGCAGGTTGCTGGTCACCGCTCCCCGGTCCCGGTCGCTGAGCACCGAGATGTCCTTGAACCCAAAGCCACGCCCGGCGGCGTAGCCCATGGTCCGGTTGACTTCGCTGTAGCCCGCCTCGACCGGAGCTCCCACGGGCCCAAAGTCGAACTTGTACTTTGCCTGCTTGGTGGTCACGGTGAGCGTATCGCTGGGTTCCGAAAGCCCCTTGCCGTTCATGGCGGCGACGCGGACGTCATACGCGGTGCCCTCAGCCAGTCCGCCCAGGTTGGCAGTGGGAACCGTTGCTGTGGTGGTCAGCTTGTAGGCGCTGTCTGGCTCGGAGGCCAGCTTGCGGTACACCTTGTAGATGTCCGCGCCTTCAACGGGCTGCCATTTGAGGAGCGCGCCGGCGTTGGACACGCTTCCGGCCACCAGTCCCTGCGGCTTGGCGGGAACGGACGACGGCGGTGCGATTTCCTTGACGCGGGAGGCCAGCGGAACGTCGAGCTGCTTTACGCCTCCCGCCACCAGCCGGGCAATCTGGATGGCGCCGTACTCCTGGAAGTGGGTGTTGTCCACTGTCCCGGTGGGGCGGTTGGGGTACACGCCGGCATCGACGTGAAGGAAGACGGACTTAGTGTCCTCCGGGCCGATTTCGTCGTAGTAGGCGCGGCTCGAGGCGGACAGGTCCACCAGGGCCACGTTCTCCTCGGCCGCGAGTTCCTGCATCTTGGCCACGTACTCGGGGAAGCTGACGCGGAACTTGCCGGTGGCTTCGTCGTAGTCCCGGCGTCCCACGGGGGTCACCAGGACAGGGGTTGCGCCGCGCTGGCGGGCGCCGTTGACGTACGTGCGGAGGTATTCTTTGTAATCGGCGGGGGAGGCGTAGCGGTCGTCCACGCCGATGGTGGCGTCATTGTGGCCGAACTGCACCATCAGGTAATCGCCCGGGTTGATGACCCGCAGGATCTCATCCAGGCGTCCCTGGGTGATGAAGTTCTTGGAACTGCGCCCGCCGATCGCGTGGTTCTTGAAGGAGACGCCGTCCTCGAAGTACCGGTCGATCATCTGGCCCCAGCCTGCCTGCGGGGCGAAGCCGGGGTCGTAGGTCTGCACCGTGGAGTCGCCGGCGAGGTAGACGCCCGGGTCCGTGGTGGCCGTGCGCGGCGCCCGCGCCGCAACCACCAGGGAGTTGATTTTGGCCGCTGTGCCCGTGAAGTCGAGGTTGAGCTGGCCGTCCACGAGGGAGATGGGGAACTCCATCTCCAGGTACTGGCCCGCCGGCTTGTCGGTGAGCTGGACCTTGGCCATCTTTTCGGCGGTGATGGCAATGTTCGTGGCTTCGGCGGCGTCGCCGGCAATGAGTTTGACGGTGTAGTCGCCATTGGGCAGGTCCACCTGGAACGTGCTGCCCTGGGCCTGGACAAAGTCGGACCGCAGCGGGTCTCCGGTGCCCCGGTCCACTCCGGAGGTGGCGGCCGTGTCCGTGAAGCCGAACCGCGCGGCGGTGGAGTACTGGCTGGCGGCGCCTACCGGCGTGTAGCCGTCGGCTGCCGCTCCGGGACCGAAGTCGAACTTGAAGCCACTTCCCACTGCGGGGAGGGCGGTGTCGGCCTGAACGGCCGGGAGCCCTGTGAAGGCGATGGCGGCAGAGGCAACGGCCGCCGTCACGGCTTTTGCGCCGGCCGGCAGCCTGCGGCGGGGCGGAGGCCCTTCCTGTGGAAGCGTGGTCAGTTGAGGGGGTCGATTCACGAACATCTCCTTCGATGAGCGGTGGCAAGGCGGACCCAGGAGGTTTGGAACGATTCAAAGACACACCGGCGCGTCAGTCGGACGTAGAGCGCGAAAGGTTCCGGGGTGATGACTCGGGGAATGGCTGAGACCTGGGAAGGGTGCTGCAGCTCTCACTGCGGCAATCTTGGTTTATCAGTCCGGACGCCGTCATGGCAAGCGTTTTCCCATCTTTCCCGTGACTTTGTGGTGTTTGATGTTCGGGATTGTTAGGTGTAGGCGGGCTGTTCAGAGGCCCAGCGGCGGCGGAATCGCCGAAAGCCGCCCGGCTCGCCGCTTCCGAACGGCGAGTTCGCACCGTTCCGGCGATTCCGGCCGGGGGGATCGGGAGGTGGCGGCCCGGCGGCGGTCCTGCCGGGTTAACGGCCGACGGCGGATGCGCACCAAGGTGCCCATCCGCCGTCGCGCGTTTCCGGACTCGAGCCGGAGGTGGTGGGTCAGGCCAGGACGGCAAGCTTTGAGTCGCTCCGGCCGAAGAGGGCGCGGTCCACCGAGGCGCGGCCGGCGCCGGTCAGGGCCAGGGCAAAAGCTCCAGCCGCGAGGAGCAGCACCAGCTCGTACCCGCCGTTGGCGGCAAAAACGCCGGCCGGGGCGTGCACCAGGAAGAGGGCGCCCAGCATGTTCAGGGCCAGCAGGGCTGCCACTACGCGGGTGAGAATGCCCAGGATCAGGGCAATGCCGCCTACAAGTTCCAGCACGGCAACGGCCGGTGCGGCAATTTCCGCAGCCGGAACGCCCATCTTGGCGAACGAGGCCTGCGTTCCCGCGATGGTCCATTCATTGAACTTCTGCCACCCGTGGGCTGCAAAAAGGAAGCCCAGGACAATCCGGAGGGCAGTGATGGCGGTAGTGGTGAGTCGTGACTGATTCATGAATCCAGTGTCCACGGTAAATGGTTGAAGAGTCAACTATTGGCGTCATAATGTGTCCCCTTGTCATGCAAGTCTGCCTGCCTGCGGCCGGCCGATTAGGCTGGCAGCGTGCCTTACCTGCCTGCCCCTGCCACCGCTGCGCCGCGCAAGGGGCAGGCCCGCGAAATCCTTCGCTTGGCCGTCCCGGCATTCGGTGCGCTTGTGGCCGAACCGCTGTTCCTGCTTGCCGATTCCGCCATCATCGGCCACCTCGGAGTGGCGCAGCTGGCCGGGGTTGGACTGGCATCGGCGGTGCTGCATACCGCTGTGGGCCTGATGGTTTTCCTGGCCTACTCCACCACTCCCGCCGTGGCGCGTGCCATCGGCGACGGCCAGCTGGGGAAAGCCCTGGCGGCCGGGCGCGACGGCGTGTGGCTGGCACTGCTGCTCGGCGTCGTCCTCGCCGTGGCCGGCTTCCTGGCGGCGGATCCGCTGGTCGGACTCCTGGGGGCGGACGGCGAGGTGCGCGTCTTCGCCGTCGATTACCTGCGCTGGTCCATGCCGGGGCTGGTGGCCATGCTGCTCATCTTTGCCGGCACGGGCCTCCTCCGCGGACTGCAGGACACCCGGACACCGCTGGTGGTGGCCACTGCCGGATTCGCCCTGAACATTGTGCTGAACCTGTGGCTTGTATACGGGCTGGGATGGTCCGTAGCCGGCTCGGCGGTGGGCACCAGCGTGGCGCAATGGGCCATGGCCGGCGTCTACCTGGCCATCGTCAGGCGGAACGCCGTGCGGAACGGTGTGGGCCTGCTGCCCAGCTGGCGGGGCATCCGCAGCATGGCGCGCGTGGGATCCTGGCTGATGCTGCGCACCCTGAGCCTCAGGATCGCCATCCTGGCAACGGTGGTTGTGGTGACCTCGCAGGGCGCTGTCAACCTTGCCGCCCACCAGCTGGCAATGACCATATTTTCCTTCCTCGCCTTCGCCCTGGATGCGCTGGCCATTGCCGCCCAGGCGCTGATCGGCAAGGAGCTGGGAGCCTCGAATGCCGGCAAGGCACGGCTCCTCACCGGAACCATGGTCCGCTGGGGGCTTGGCTTTGGCGCAGTGACGGGACTGCTCCTGGCGGTGGCGGCTCCGTGGGCCGGTGCCCTCTTCACTTCCGATCCCGAGGTGAGGTCGGCGCTGGCCCTTGCCCTGTGGGTCCTCGCCGTGGGCCAGCCCCTCGCCGGATACGTCTTCGTCCTGGACGGGGTGCTGATCGGCGCCGGGGACGCCAGGTACCTAGCCCTGGCCGGTGTGATGAATCTCGCCGCCTACGTGCCGATGCTTGTGGCCGTTGCACTGCTGGGAGCCTCGGGCGGCGCGGGCCTGGCCTGGCTCTGGGCCGCCTTTGCCCTCGGGTACATGGCGGCCCGTGCCGTGACGCTCGGCCTGCGCGCCAGGTCGGACCGCTGGATGGTGCTCGGGTCCGCATGAGCGCCGGCCGGGACGCGCGAAGTTCGGCCGGCGGCGCGCCGCCACTAAACTGGACCGGTGACGCAATCAAGGACACCCGCAGGCACCACTTCCGGAACCGACGCCGGGCCCGGCCTTTGGCAGCCGGTCCTGCTCCGCTCGTCGGCAGCCCTGGTGTTCGGTGCCCTCACCATCTTCTGGGCGGCGCCCTCCGTCGAGGTCATGGGGTGGGCCGGAGGACTGTACCTTCTGGCCACCGGCGTGCTGCTGCTCCGGACTGTTCCGGCCACCGGGCTGCCCCAGGGAGCCGCGCCGGGCAAGATGCTCGCGGCCGCGGGTGCGGTGATGGCCGGCGCGGGATTCTCACTGGTGCTGATGCACGGGGACCTGCTGTTCGGCGTGGTTGCTGCCGTGGGCCTGGGCCTGGCGGGAGCGCTTGAACTGGCCTGCGGGCTGAAGCTCCGTGGCCGGCATGTCCTGGCCCGCGACTGGATCACCTCCGGGATCGTTGGCCTTGTCACCGCAGCCCTCCTGCCGTTCTTTATCGGGCTGGGCGCCCACGCGCTGCTGGGTGTGGCCGGCGGAGGAGCGATTATTTCGGGTGTCCTGTGGGTCCTGTCGGGCCTGACTCTCCGGCACGATGCCCGCAGCGCCGCCGGTAAGCCGTAAACTAGGAAGGCGCGGTTCTACTTCTTGTAGAAAAATTGCCGGGCAACCACCGCAACACTTAAACCAGGCCGGCCGGCGTGCCGCCTGCAGGGAGGAACCACCGTGGCAGACCAGCATCCAGGAAAACCGCGCAAGCTGCGGACCTCGGTGAGGGGCCCGCTGATGTTCTCCGCGTTCTGGGCCGTGATCGCTTTCCTTGCCGTTGTCATCTTCGCTTCCGGCGGCAGCGCCCGTGCCCCCCGCTTTGACCTGGCCTTCACCGCGGCCGGCATCGCGTTCATCGTCACGCTGGTGGTGGCGGCAATGCTCTCCATGAGCCACAAGGAGAACGCAGAGCACCTGGGCAAGGGCTCCGGCGTGAACCTCAGTTCAGCCCGGAAGCCGTCCCACGGCTACGGCGCAGCCCCAGGCCCGCAGGACCCGCCGGCTGACGGCACGGACACCCGGGGCAGCCACTAACCGGTGGCCGCCTGCCGCGCCCGGTAGGCGGCGACGTGCGCGCGGTTGGCGCAGTTGCCCGTATCGCAGTAGCGCTTTGACCTGTTCCGGCTGAGGTCCAGGACGGCGGCATCACAATCCTCCGCCTCGCACGTCCGCATCCGGTCCATTTCCTTGCCGCGGATGACATCTGCCAGGGCCATCGCGGCCTCCGTGCTCATCCTGTACACCAGCGGAGCCTCCGGCGTTGTGGCGTGCAAGTGCCAGTCCCAGTCGTCGTGCTTGACCAGTTGGGGCAGGGCGCGAGCTTCCCGCAGGAGCCGGTTTACCGTCTCCACCGCGGCGTCCTCATCCGCCCTCCACAACTGGGAAAGCTCGTGGCGCAGGCGGCGGACGCTTTCCAGCTCATCCCCGTCCCGGGTGCGGGACCCGCTGAAGCCCTCGGCCGCCAGGAAGCGGTCCAGGTCCGCTTGGGTGCCAAGGCCCTCGCTCCCGTTCGCAGCTGAATTGACCAGGTTCACCACGGTCCGCAGTGCCACCTCAGTGTCAGGGGCAAAAACCATCTTGACTCCTTACAGCGCCGTCCCGTACTGTCATGACCATAACCCCATTTTACTCCTGACAGGAGCCGACCAATGTCCGCTGCACGCCGCGCGCCCGGCCGTCTGCCCGCAGCCAGGCGTGGCTTTCTCGCCTCCGGCCTGGGCATTGCACTGTTCTCCTCCGCGGTCTTCGGCCTTTCCGGGTCCTTCGCCAAGGCGCTCCTGGAAGCGGGGTGGACGCCGGGGGCGGCCGTCACGGCCCGGCTCACCGGGGCAGCCCTGATCCTCGCCGTGCCCGCCATCCCTGCGCTCCGGGGCCGCTGGCATCAACTGCGGGACAACTGGGTGACCATTGGGCTGTTCGGGCTGATCGGCGTCGCAGCCTGCCAGCTCTTCTACTTCAACGCAGTCGCAAGGCTGTCGGTAGGCGTGGCTCTTCTGCTCGAATACCTCGCCCCGGTGATCATTGTGCTCTGGCTGTGGGCCGCCAGCCGGAAGCGGCCGCGCCTGCTGACCTTCGGCGGGACGCTGCTGTCCTTCGCCGGCCTGGTCCTGGTCCTTGACCTGACCGGCGCCGTCAGGATCGATGTTGTTGGCGTCCTCTGGGGAATGGCCGCCGCAGTATGCCTTGCCATCTACTTCTTCATCACCGCGAAGGAGAATGACACACTGCCGCCCATCGTGCTGGCCTCGGGCGGGCTGTTTGTCGGTGCCGCCGTGATGTGGCTTGCGGCTGCCACCGGCCTGCTGCCCATGGCATTCAGCACGGCCGACACCAGGCTGGGACCCTGGATCACACCCTGGTGGGTGCCGCTGGCGGGGCTGGTGGTCCTGGCAACCGTGCTGGCCTACGTCTCCGGCATCATGGCCGCACGGGCGCTGGGCTCCAAGGTGGCGTCCTTCGTGTCGCTGACCGAGGTCCTCTTCGCCGTCGTGTGGGCTTGGCTGCTGCTCGGTGAACTGCCGGGGGCCATCCAGCTCCTCGGCGGCGTCCTGATCGTGGGCGGCGTGGTATTGGTCCGGCTCGATGAGCTGCGGCGGCCGGCCGCCGGCCGCACAGCGGGCGGGGAGGAGCCGCGCGGCCAGGAACCGCCCAGGGCGGCGTCGCCGCTGGAACACGCGAACGACGTCGAACCCGTCCCTTAGCCTGTGCGGCACCAGGGCGGACCGGCTCTTAAGCGCAGCGGGGCCCGGACACCCGTGGGGTGTCCGGGCCCGCTTGACGGGCCTTGCGCAGTGCGCAGGGACTAGTTGGAGGCCTGCTCCTGCTGTTCGGCGTTGCGCTTGGCCTTGGTGCCGGCTTCCCGGAGCGCGTCGGCCACCTTGGTCAGCATGGTGGTGTGGGTACCGGACCATTCGTCGCGGAACTTGTCCGCGTCCGGTCCCTTCCAGTTGGTGCTCTGCAGAAGGCTGTTGAGATTGGACTTCTGGTTGTCGATCTCGGTTGCACCTGCCTGAAGCTTGCTGCCCAGCTGACGAAGCTGCTGAACGTCTGCACCCCAAATAGCCATCAGTTTCTCCTCATAGAATCGTGGATCCGAACCAGGTCGGCATCCCCCTCGGCCCCCCGGCTCATCCGGAAGATCCATTGCCTAAAACCTACCCCGCCCCCTGAGGCAGCGTCGATGGGCAGCCCTGCCCATGCCGGGCTCCCCATGGCCGGTGCTTGCGCAAACCGTTCCGAGGGGGGTCGATCCCAGGCGTTCCAGAGCCTAGCATGGCTGTATGTGCCGGAATATCCGAACCCTCCACAACTTCGAACCGCACGCCACGTCGGAGGAAGTGCACGCCGCCGCACTGCAGTACGTGCGCAAGATCAGCGGCAGCACCAAGCCGTCCAAGGCCAACCAGGAAGCCTTTGATGCGGCCGTCCACGAGATCGCCCACATCACCCAGCACCTCCTGGACGCCCTGGTCTCGCAAGCGCCGCCAAAGGACCGGGAGGCCGAGGCAGCCAAGGCCAGGGCGCGGGCAGCCGTACGGTACGGCGCCGCCTGAGCCCAGAAGCTACGTGGCGTGCCCTAGCTGGCCGGCGGCTGCTTGCCGAAGCTCCGCAGGCGCAGGGAGTTGGCCACCACCAGGACGGAGCTGGCGGCCATGGCGGCCCCGGCGATCATCGGGTTGAGCAGGCCCAGGGCAGCCACCGGGATGCCCACGGCGTTGTAGAAGAATGCCCAGAAGAGGTTGGTTTTGATGGTGGCCAGGGTCCTGCGGGAGAGTTCGATGGCCTGCGCCACCTGGGCAAGGTTGTTGCCCATCACCGTCAGGTCCGCGGCTTCGATGGCCACGTCCGTGCCGGAACCCATCGCAATACCCAGGTCAGCCTGGGCCAGTGCGGCAGCGTCATTCACGCCGTCTCCGGCCATGGCCACGGTGGCGCCGCCGGCCTGGAGCCTGCGCACCGCCTCCACTTTCCCTTCGGGCAGGACCCCAGCGTAGACGTCTTCCTTGTCTATGCCGACGGCGGCCGCCACCTGGGCGGCAACGGCCGCGTTGTCGCCGGTGAGCAGGATGGGGCGCAGGCCCAGCCGCTTCAGGTGTGCGATGGCGGCGGGGGAGCCTTCCTTGAGGGTGTCCCGAAGGCTGATGATGCCGGCAACAAGACCATCCACGGCAACCCAGATGGCGGTGGCGCCGGAGGCTTCCGCAGCTGCCAGTGAAACCTGCTGCTCCTGCGGGATGGTGATGTTGTTCTGCTCCAGCCAGCCTGTCCGGCCTGCCAGGACCACCCTGCCCTCGACGGTTCCGGTAACGCCGCCGCCGGGCGCGGAACGGAAGCCTTCCACGGCAGGGAGGGCGCCGTCGTCGTCCGCTGGGCGCAGCCCCCCGGTATCCGCACGGGCCGCGGCAGCGATGGCCCTGGCCACCGGGTGCTCCGACGCTGCCTCCACGGCGCCCGCCAGGCGCAGCACCTCCGCCTCGCTGAAGCCCTCAAAGGCAAGCGTCGCATCCACGGCAAGGACGCCGGTGGTCACGGTCCCGGTCTTGTCCAGCAAAATAGTGTCTACGGTGCGGGTGTCCTCCAGAACCTGCGGCCCTTTGATGAGGATGCCCAGTTGGGCGCCGCGCCCCGTTCCCGTCAGCAGGCCAACCGGGGTGGCGAGGCCCAGAGCGCACGGGCAGGCAATTACCAGGACGGCGACGGCGGCGGTGAACGCCGAGCGCAGGTCGTCGCTGGTCACATCCGGTCCCGTAAAGAGAAGCCACAGGACGAACGTGAGCGTGGCAATGGCCAGCACCACGGGGACGAAGACGGAGCTGATGCGGTCTGCGAGGCGGGCAATGGGTGCCTTGCCGGTCTGCGCCTGCGAAACGAGCCGTGCCATTTGGGCAAGGGTTGTCTCGGAGCCAACGCGGGTTGCACGCACCAGCAGGCGGCCCGAGGTGTTGATGGTGGCGCCCGTGACCCGGCTTCCCGGGCCTACCTCCACGGGCACCGATTCGCCGGTCACCAGTGAGGCGTCCACGGCCGAGTCTCCGTCCGTCACCAGGCCGTCGGTGGCAATTTTTTCACCGGGGCGGACCACCAGGACGTCGTCCACCTGCAGGAGGTCGGCCCTGATGCGCTGTTCCTTGCCGTCACGGAGGACGGTGGCATCCTTGGCCCCCAGGTTCAGGAGTGCCTGGAGCGCGTCGCCGGCCTTTTGCTTGGCATTGGCCTCGAGGAAACGCCCCAGGAGCAGGAACGTGGTGACGACGGCTGCCACCTCAAAGTAGAGGCCGCCGGTCTCCATGCCTTCCATTCCCGGGTGTTCAGTCATGCGGGGATCTGCGAGCAGCTGCCAGGCGGAGAACAGGTACGCCGCCGTCACGCCGATGGACACCAACGTGTCCATGGTGGATGCAAGGTGGCGGGCGTTAATGGCCGCGGCCCGGTGGAATGGCCAGGCTGCCCAGGTCACCACCGGCAGGGCCAGGAGGGCTGCCACCCAGCCCCAGTGGGGGAACTGGGCTCCCGGCACCATCGAGATGACGAAGACAGGGACGGTCAGAACCGCTGCAAGGATCAGGCGGGGGCGGAGCTTCGCTGCGGGGAGGTCCCCGGTTTCGCTGGCCGGGCTTTGGCCCTGTTTGAGTGGCTGGCGGATGGTTGCCTTGTACCCCGCGGCCTCCACTGTTGCCGTGATCTGCTCGTCAGTGATGCCTGCCGGCACCGTGACGTGGGCTGATTCCAGGGGCAGGTTGACCGAGGCCTGCACGCCGTCGAGCTTGCCAAGTTTCTTTTCCACCCGGTTGACGCAGGAGGCGCAGGTCATGCCCTCGATGTCGAGTTCCACCACCCGGGTGGCGGGCTGGTGGAGGAGTTCCTGGTTGCTCATGGGGTTCCCTGCTTCAGTGGCGTTCTTAGGCTTCGTTGGCGACGACGAGGTAGCCGGCCTCGGCGACCGCTTCCCCGATCTCTGAAGGGGCCAGCTCCGAGCTGGAGGTGATGGTCACTGTGGAGATGCCTCCGGCGTTCAGTTCCACAGTTACCTCTTCGACGCCGGCCAGCGCTTCGAGTTCTTCGCTGACCGCCGAAACGCAGTGGCCGCAGGTCATTCCCGAGACGCTGACCCGTGTGGTGGTGGGGGAGGTGGTGCTCATGGCTGCTCCTTCAGGTTTGCCGGCGGTAACCGGCGCTGGTTGGGTAGGTTTTTCGTCAGCGGAGCAGCCGGCCGATGGCGTCGGCGGCTTCCTTGACCTTGGCGTCGATAGCGTCGGCACGGGCTGCCGGGTCCGGTTCGGAGGCGGCCCCCACCACGCAGTGGCCGATGTGCTCTTCCACCAGGCCAAGGCTGACGGCGTGAAGGGCCTTGGTGACGGCCGCGACCTGCGTGAGGATGTCGATGCAGTACTTGTCCTCATCCACCATGCGCGCGATCCCGCGGACCTGGCCCTCGATGCGCTTCAGCCGGCGGAGGTAAGCCTCTTTGTTGCCCGTATAGCCGTGCGGCGGCTGCAGGTCCGTAGCGTGCCCGCTGACTGCTTCTTCAATTCCGCTCATGATCACACCATATACCCCCTTGGGGTATATCTACAAGTACCCCCAGGGGGTATGCGCTGCCCTGGGCGGCTCCGAAGCCGGGGCACAAAAAAGCTCCGGAGTGCGTTATTGGGGGATACGCACTCCGGAGCAGCTTTTGGGCAATATCCGGATTCCAACCTTCTTCCATCATGCTGGAACCCGTCTTGCTTGATTCAGCATACTGGCTGGTAGTCCGGTCCGCCAGCACCCCGAATAACTACTTTCGCTTTAGTTTCACGGCCGGTCGTCATGGGCAGGCATCCGGTAGGGAACTATGAGGACAGGCCTGCTCTGATGGTGCGTGAGCCAGGCACCCACGGACCCGCTGAGGGCTTCCGCCAGGCGATGGGAGAAGCCGCGCTCAGAGGTTCCCACGATGATCATCGGCGCGTCGTTTTCGGCTGCGAGCCGGGCGAGTGCGCGGGCAGGATCCCCGGCGAGGGTCTGCAGGGTCCATTCCGCCGCTGCGGTACCGGGCGGGACGCCGGCCACTGCCTCTTCTATGGCCGACTTAAGCTCCAGTGCCACGGCTCCGATGTTGGCGTCGTCCGTGTCGGGGTGCAGGGAAAGCCGGTGGGCGGGCCGCGCAGGGTCCCAGTCCACCAGGAAGCTGGCCTCATCCACATAGGCGCAGAGCAACCGCGTCCCCAGGCGCGCGGCGAGTGAGACGGCGGTCTGCAGGACTTCCGCGTGCTGTCCGGGTGCGATGCCCACCACCAGGGGAGGGTTACTGCTCATCTGTTCCGGGCTCATAGCTTATTTTCAGCCTCCTTGAATGCTCTTGGATAGGGCGGGTGGAGAGCGTGTGCCTTTCGGGCCGTCAGGGAACGGCGGGCGAGGCCGTGACAACCACGTTTTTCCCCCATGGGTCCTCCGTGTAGCAGCTGATCAGGACCAGGCGGTTGGGCACGATCTCCCAAATGGGGCTGTCCTTAAGGGTGGCCTTGAGGTACGTGGTGACGGTGTCCACCTGGTAGGGGATAGTGCCGGTTGCGGTGTCCACCTCGAACCGGTCACCCACCGTTGCCGCTGAACTCAGGTGGTTAAAAGGTGCCTCCGCGCCGTCCCAGCTGTGGCCGATGACGTAGGTGGTGTTGGCTGAGCCGTGGCCGGGGGTGCCGAAGGGCGCCAGCCAGTAGCCGTCCTTGGTTTCGGGCGGCACAACGGTCTGGTTTGCCTGGGCGTCGCTGTCCAGGTCCAGGCGGTGGACGGGGACGTCGAAGCCGGCGGCTGGGTAGCGGATGCGGCGGGGCTCTGCGGCGTCGGGCAGCAGGGGGGCCGGGGCGGGACTGGCGGAGGAGTCGAAAGGCGCGGCGGTTCCTTCCGTTGTACCCGTTACCGCGATAGGCGCCGGGTCTATGGTCGGGATGCCAGCGGCGGTTGGCTGGACAACCACCAGCGAACCCTGCGCGCTGACATTGGGGGCCGTGTGCGTCAGGAGCGGTGCGCCGAAGGTGATGGACAGGAACGCCAGGACGCCGCACATGAGAATGGCCAGGTCCCCACGGTTCCAGCGCCGCGGTGCGCGCTTCGCGCCCGCTGCGTGCCGGCTGTGGACCTTGGCCATGGTGCTCCTCGATATTTGACGAAGGGATTAGACGAAAGGGGGGAAGGCGCCCCGCCGGGCACTGGCGGGACGCCTTCCCTGTCAAGGGCCGCAGCCCAGTCCGTGCTCACCAAGCCACGAGCCAGGGCCTGCGGTGATGCTGCCCGCTGCTGTATCAGCCGGCCGGGGTGAACGGGCGGGACCGGCGGCGGAGAGCCACTGCCGCTCCTGCTGCCGCCAACGCTCCCAGCCCGGCCAGCCATGACGGGGTGCTGGCAGAACCACCGACGGCGGTCTGGGCGTTGTACCCCTGGTTGGTACCGAGGCTGGTGGCCCCCGTAACAGCGGTTGGCTGCTGAACGGCTGCCCTCTGAGCAGGGGCAGCCGGCGCGGCTGCCTGCGGGGCCACACCGGGCGCTGCTGCCGGAGGAACCACCGCGGACTGTTCGGCAGGAGGTGTCAGCGCGGGTGTCTCCCCGGCGGGCGCCTGAACGACAGGCGTTTCCACAACCGGCGTTTCCACGACAGGCGTTTCCACGACAGGCGTTTCCACAACCGGCGTCTCCACCACCGGTTCCTCCTCAGCCGGCTCCTCGTCCGGCACCTCCGGCAGTGTTTCGCCCGGCGGCAACGCAGCGCATTTCTCGACGTAGAGAAGCTTTCCGGCGTCGGTCCAGTTCTTTCCGGGCGACTCGGAGGTGGGCGGAATGATGTCCAACGGATGCTGGTCGTGGCCGTTCAGGCCGTTGATGTTGAATTCCAGAGGCGCCCAACTGCCTCCGTCGTTGTGGCAGACGATGACTCTTTCAGGCGCTGCCATGGCCGGTGCCGTCACGCTGAGCAGCCCCAGCCCGACAACCCCCACAGTCACAAAGGTACGTTTCATTGTTTTCTCCCCAGACTCTGATGAACGGACCATGATGAGGAGGCCAGCACTTGCGCCGAATGCCCCAGCAACACGGTCAGCTTGCTTGAGTTTTCAGGCTAGGGGTGGCAGCCGGAGGCAGTCCTGAGTAGGGGGTACTCGTCTTTTCCGGCGGCCCGTCCATGCGGTTACTTGCGGGTACCCGCATCATCAGCGGACTCCCCGCACCGGGTACCTGCCTGCCACAGGTGCGTCTTGTCCGCGCATCCGCCCGGGCCTAACGTTGGAACATACGAAAGGTGCATGAAGTCATGGAAATCTACATGTGGTGGCTGGACCTGGACCTGGCAAGCAAGGAATGGCTGCGGGAAAACCTCCGGGCCGATGAGCTGCCCCTTCCGGTACTCCAGGGGATTGCGGAAGCGGGCGGCCCGCATCCGGACAATCCGGCGGCCGTCCTGACCCCGGCGGACTGGGACTTTATCGAAACCCAGTCAGAGTTCGTGGACTAGCCCTCCGCACGCCCGGCATGGAGACAAAATAACCATTGCGGGCTGCTGTGCGCGGTGGTTGCATGGTGGGCATGGCAACCGCAGAGAGTTTTGTCTTAGCGATCGGGACCAAAAAAGGCCTCTGGCTGGCCACCAGCAAGGACAGGCAACAGTGGTCTTTCACCGGCCCCCATTTCCTGATGAGCGAGATCCCCAGCATTGGCATAGACACCCGGGAAGGCCGGACCAGGATCATGGTGGGCGTCCGCAGCGAGCATTGGGGTCCCACCGTTGCGCACTCCGATGACCTGGGCGCCACCTGGTCCGAGCCCGAGCAGGGCGCCGTGAGATTTCCGGAGGACACGGGTGCCGCGCTGGAACGCATCTGGCAGATCTATCCGGATGCGGAGGCGCGGCCGGGCGTCGTCTGGGCAGGAGCGGAGCCCATCTCCGTCTGGAAATCCACCGACGGCGGTGAACACTTTGAACTGAACCGCGGGCTGTGGGACCACCCCCACCGCAGCGAGTGGGGCGCAGGCTACGGCGGTGCCGCCGCGCACTCCATCGTGGTCCATCCGGCCGGGGACACGGTCCACGTGGCCATGAGCACGGGAGGCGTCTACCGGTCACTCGACGGCGGCACGTCGTGGGAGCCGCGCAACCGCGGCATTTCGGCCTACTTCATGCCCGATCCCAACCCGGAGTTCGGTCAGTGCGTGCACAAGATCGCAGCGGATGCCGCCGTCGACGGCCGCCTCTACGCCCAGAACCACCACGGCGTCTACCGCACGGATGACAACGCGGACAGCTGGGACTCCATCGCGGAGGGACTGCCGGCGGATTTCGGCTTTGTGATGCTCACCCATCCCCGCCGGGAGGGAACGGCGTGGGTCATCCCCCTGAAAGCGGACGGCGAACGCATTCCGCCGGACGGCGAACTGGCCGTCCACCGCACGGACGACGCCGGGTCCACCTGGCAACGGCTCAGCAACGGCCTGCCCACCGGGGAGTACAACAGCGTCCTGCGCGATGCTGCCTGCGTGGACACAGCGGAACCGGCCGGGGTCTATTTCGGGACGCGCGGCGGCTCGGTCTACGCGAGTGCGGACGAAGGCGGGACGTTCCAGGAGGTCGTGTCCCATCTTCCGGATGTGCTCTGTGTCCGGGCAGCCGTGATAGCCGGTGCCTGAGAGCAGCATGCGGGAAATCAGGGTGGTGCTTCCCAGCGTCCTGCAGCCACTGGCCGGCGGGCAGTCCGTCCTGACTGCGCCCGCCGACGGGCCGGTTACGGTGGGAAAACTCCTCGATGCGGTGACCTCGGACTTCGCAGTGCTGGCCCGGCGCCTCCGTGACGAGACCGGTGCGCTGCGGCGCTTCGTGAATGTGTACGTCGGCGGGGACGAGGTGCGGCGGTTGCAGGGCCTGGAAACCGAGGTGGCCCCAGGCCAGGAGGTGCTGGTCATCCAGTCGGTGGCCGGAGGCTGAAAGGCCTTGGTGTCGAAGATTCCGGTGCGGCGGGCAGCCCTTGCTGGCTACACCCGGGCCGCGGATCCCGACAATTTCAGGCGAGCCGCCAGACGCTGCATTCGTCCGTATTGATGGCTTTGCGCAGGCCGGTGAGCCGGTCCAGGATCCAGACCACGCCGATGCCTGGCGCGGTTTCCTGAACACTTCCGCGGCGGATCACAACGTCGTCGTAGGAAGGGCCCACGGAGAGGCGGGCTTCAATCTCGTCGCCGCGGTGGAGCTGGTCCAGGGCACGGACTCGGGTCACATGTGGTGTCGCTTTCTGCTTCATGGCGGGGCCTCCTGGCTGGGGCTGGTGCCGGCTCTTGCCTGCATAATCCAGTGTGCCGAGGCAATGTTGCGCCCGCGTTTCCCCGCGGTTAGGCGCGGGTTAGTTCTTCGCGCCGGAGCTGTTTCCCGGGCACTGTTTTTCGTCCACCGCAGCAGAACAGGCGGGACTAGGCCCGACGGCGGCCGCGGCCTTGAGGGGCTACGGCAGTTCCACGCTGGCGCGGTATGCCGCCAGGAAGGTGGAAATGCGGTGCACAGCCTCCCGGATGTCCAGGACGGACGGAAGGATCACAAACCGGAAGTGGTCCGGCGTGGGCCAGTTGAACGCGGAACCGTGCGAGACGAGGATCTTTTGGTCCTTCAGCAGGTCCAGAACGAACTGCTCGTCACTGCTGATGGGGTAGAGCTCCGGATCGAGGCGGGGGAACAGGTACATGGCCCCCGCTGCGGGAACACACGTCACGCCGGGTATCTCGGTTAGGAGCTGGTAAGCAAGATCGCGCTGTTCACGGAGCCTGCCCCCTGGCCGCACCAGGGCGTCGATGCTCTGGTAGCCGCCAAGGCAGGTCTGGATGGCGTGCTGGGCCGGAACGTTGGGGCATAGCCGCAGGGAGGCCAGCAGCTCCAGTCCTTCCCGGTAGGCGGCGGTGGCGGCAAGTGGTCCGGTGACGGCAACCCAGCCGGCCCGGTAGCCGGGCATGCGGTACGCCTTGGACAGTCCGCTGAAGGTCAGGCAGCAGACGTCCTCGGCTACGGCCGCAGTGTGGATATGCTGGGCCTCCTCGTAAAGCACCTTTTCGTAGATCTCGTCGGAGAACAGGACCAGGTGGTGTTTCCGGGCCAAAGCCGCGAACTGCTCGAGGATGTGCCGCGGATAGACGGCGCCCGTGGGGTTGTTGGGGTTGATGATCACAATCCCCTTGGTGCGGCTGGTGATCTTTGCCTCGACGTCGGCCATGTCCGGCCACCAGTTCTCCCCCTCGTCGCAGAGGTAGTGCACAGGCTTGCCCCCTGTCAGCGTGACCGCGGCAGTCCACAGCGGGTAATCCGGAGCGGGCACCAGGATCTCGTCGCCGTTTTCCATGAACGCCTGCAGGCACATCGAGATGAGCTCGCTGACGCCGTTGCCGATGAAGATGTCCTCCACCCCGATCTGCATCAGGCCGCGCGTCTGGTAGTACTGCGAGATGGCGGTACGCGCGGAGAAGATCCCTTTCGAATCGCTGTACCCCTGGGCGCCCCGCAGGTGGTGGATCATGTCCACCACCACGGACTCCGGCGTTTCCAGGCCGAACGGGGCAGTGTCCCCGAGATTCATCTTGAGGATCCGGTGCCCTTCCGCCTCCATGGCCTTGGCGGCCTGGAGGATGGGTCCGCGGAGTTCGTACCGGACGTTCTGGAGCTTGCTGGAGTGCTGCATGGGGCGCATGGTTGATTTTTTCACACCCGGACGACGACGGCGCGCCGGTTGCAGTTCCGCCGCAGGCGATGGGGGCCCGGGTAACAAACGAAGCTCCCCCGCAGAAATATTGGCGACACCCACCAGGCATTTTTTGGACGGTGCGCCCTCTGACGTGATGCCCATGCGGGCAGGGTGCCGGCATCCACCGTTCAAAGTACGGCGCACGCTGCGCCGCCGTGGACCTGCGCGTCGCCGTATGAACCGCCGTGAACCTTCGGTACCTGATTGCCTTACGTCCCGATGCGCCATGTGTCGCCCGGCGGCACAACGTGCAGCGGAGTGTCCGCACACTACGCCGCGAGGACCTCTGTTACTCCCGTTTTCCCGCAGTTGCCTGCCGTTTCGCGCTATTAAGCAGCCGCTTCTGCCGGTGATTCTTCTCTGTTCTAGTGGTTGCCACGAGCCAGTTGGTCCGGATCGACACCCGAACTGCAGAAAGACCCACCACCATGAAAAACCGACTCCTGCCCGCCCGAACTATCCGCACCACAGGCACGGCATTCGCCATGGCTGCAGTCGCGGCAGTCACACTGGCGCTGTCCGGTTGCGGCGGTCCCGCTACGGCACAACAGGCCGGGAGCGGCGGCGGCGCTGAGGTGAAAACCGTGCGGTACCAGGGTTCGCCCAACACAGTAGCGCTGGTGGAAGTGGCGGAAGACCTTGGCTATTTGGGCGATGTCAAGCTCGAATGGGTCAGTAACACCACCAGCGGGCCGCAGAGCATCCAATCGGTGGCCACCGACCAGACGGACATCGGGGGAGCGTTCACCGGCGCCGTGATCAAGCTGATCGAGGCCGGTGCGCCCGTCAAAGCCGTCATCAACTACTACGGGGAGGACAACGAGACCTTCACGGGGTACTACGTGGAGGAAGGCAGTCCCATCCGCACTGCCAGGGACCTGATCGGCAAGAAGATCGCCGTGAATACCCTTGGCGCCCACCACGAGGCCGTGATCACCACGCACCTCAAGAACAGCGGCCTGACTCCCGAGGAGATCAAGCAGGTGCAGCTGGTGGTGGTTCCGCCGAACGAAACCGAAGTTGCCCTGCGCAAGAAGCAGGTCGACGCCGGAACACTGGGCGGAGTGCTGCAGGACCGTGCGCTCGCGGAGGGAGGCGTCCGTGCCCTCTTCACCGACGTCGGCGTCATCGGAGGACCGTTCGACGCCGGGCAGTACGTCCTTCGCAATGACTTCCTGGCGAAGAACCCGGAGACCAGCCGGACGCTGGTCACCGGGGTGGCCAAGGCCATCGAGTGGCAGCGGAGCACCCCACGGGAGCAGGTGATCGCCAAATTCGAGGAAATCATCGCCAAACGGGGCCGCAATGAGAGCACCGAGGCGCTGAAGTACTGGAAGAGCGTGGGCGTTGCCTCGCCGGGCGGCCGGATCCAGGACACCGATTTCACCCGCTGGGCCGACTACCTGAAATCGGCCGGGATCATCACCGGCGACCTTGATACCTCCACGCTCTACACCAACGAGTTCAACCTGCTGGAAACCCCGGCGCCGGCCGCAACCCCGAAAGGCTAGACCATGACCCCCAAAATCAGCCTCCGAAACGTCACCAAGGAATTCAGTGTCCGGGCAGGCAAGGGCACCGGCAGCCGCCGCCAGGGGGAGCCCTCAGTCCTCACCGCCATTGAAAGCCTCAGCCTGGACGTCGCCGCCGGTGAGTTCCTCACCCTCGTGGGCCCCAGCGGCTCAGGCAAGACCACGCTCCTGGACCTGCTGGCCGGGCTCTCCCGTCCCACAGCGGGAGAGGTCCTGGTGGACGGCAAGGAAGTGACCGGACCGGGCCAGGACCGGGCAGTCGTCTTCCAGCAATACGCGCTGTTTCCCTGGCGGACGGCGTCGGCCAACGTCTCAATAGGCCTCGAGAACTCTGGCCTGTCCAAGAAGGAAAGGGCGGCGAAGGCCAGCGACTTCCTGGACCTGGTGGGCCTTGCCGGGTTCGGGGACCGCTATCCCCACGAACTGTCCGGCGGTATGAAGCAGCGCGTGGCCATCGCAAGGAGCCTCGCCTATGAGCCGGACGTTCTGCTGATGGACGAGCCCTTCGCCGCCCTTGACGCCCAGACCCGTGAACAGCTCCAGGACGAGCTCCTGCGGATCTGGAAGGCGACCGGGAAGACCATCGTCTTTATCACCCACGGGATCGACGAAGCGGTATATCTCGGCCAGCGGGTGGCGGTGCTGAGCGCCCGGCCGGGAAAACTCAAGGAAATCGTGGCCGTCGACATCCCCGACCGCGACGGCGACGCGGACATCCGCTCGCACCCCGCCTTTGTGGAACACCGCCACCAGGTGTGGTCGCTGCTGCACGACGAAGTCCGCCTCGCCCGGGACTCCGGCCACCGGAAGATCCTGCCGGACGGCACCGCCCCCGATGAACAGCCGCTCGAAAGGAGCGCAGCCTGATGAGTACAGTGTTGACCCGCCCCCCGGAGGCGCCTGACGCCGTCGAACCCTCTCCAGCCCTGCCTGCGGCGGAGCGCAAGAAGGCGGGCAGGTTCTCCTACGTGGCACGCCAGGCGGCCCGCGCCGGCTGGAAATCCCTTGCCGTGGTGCTCTTCCTGGCACTCTGGGAAGTGGGGCCGCTCTACCTGGCCAGCCCCTCCACCCGCGTGTTCCTGCCGCCGCTGCACGAAGTCCTCGCCGCCGGTGCCAGGCTCGTGGAAGCCGGGCAGCTGCAGAGCCATCTGCAGGCGAGCCTCACCCGCTCGGTGTCCGGATTCGGGATTGCAGTGGTCACGGCCGTGGCGCTGGGGCTCCTGATCGCCTGGTACGGCTGGCTGAATTCGTTCCTGAACCCGCTCCTGGAGCTTTTCCGGAACACGGCCACCCTGGCACTGCTGCCGGTGTTCACCCTGCTGCTGGGCATCGGCGAGGAATCCAAGATCACCATCGTGGCCTACGCCGCCTTCTTCCCGGTCCTGCTGAACACCATCGCCGGCGTCCGGACCGTGGACCCGCTGCTCATTCGTGCCGCCAAATCCTTGGGGATGAACAGTTTCCGGCTTTTCCAGAAGGTGATCCTGCCGTCTGCGGTCCCCACGATCTTCACAGGGATCAGGATGGCCGGGACATCGTCCATCCTGGTCCTGATCGCCGCCGAAATGGTGGGCGCCAAGGCCGGGCTCGGCTACCTGATCGTCAATTCGCAAATGAGCTTCCTGATCCCGGACATGTACGCCGGCATCCTGACCGTCTCCGTGCTGGGCCTCGCCGTCAACGCTCTGCTCGTGGCCCTGGAACGGCACTTCTCCCGCTGGCGCACCGCCGTCGGCTCCACATCCTGAACTGCTCAACTGAACTGTCCGACTGAACTGCAAAGGAAGATCCAATGACTGTCATCACCGAAACCAAACTCCAGTTCACCAAGCTGAGCGCCCGCATCGGCGCGGAAATTCGGGGCCTGGACCTCAGCAAGGACCTGTCGCCGGACACGGTGGCGCAGATCCGTGCCGCCCTGAATACCCACAAAGCCCTCGTCTTCCGGGAAGCCAACATCGGCACCGACGAGGACCAGGTGCGATTCGCCAGCCACTTCGGCCCGCTCACCAGGGCCCACCCCACGGTGGCCTCGGTGGACGGCAAACCGGCCGTCCTGCCGGTGGACAGCGAAAACGGGAGTGCCAACAACTGGCACACGGATGTCACGTTCGTCGTCAACCCGCCCCAGGCCTCCACCTTGCGCAGCATCACCCTGCCGGCTTACGGCGGCGAAACCCTGATCGCATCCTCAGCCGGCGCCTACCGGGATCTGCCCGAGGAACTGCGGAATTTCGCCGACACCCTCTGGGCAATCCACACCAACGACTACGACTACTCCGTCCCGAAGAACCTGGAGCATGCCAACGCCGACGAGCGGCGGAGGGAATTCACGCGCATCCACTTCGAGTCGGCCCATCCCGTTGTCCGTATCCATCCGCTGACCGGTGAGCGCGGGCTCTTTATTGGCGGGTTCGCCCAGCGGCTCCGGATCGTTGGCCTGTCCAACACCGAATCCAAGGACATCCTGCGCCTCCTGCAGGCGTACGTGACCAGGCCGGAGAACGTGGTCCGGGTGAACTGGGAACCGGACCAGCTGGTCCTGTTCGACAACCGCATCACCCAGCACTACGCACCGGACAACTACGACGGCCAGCCCCGCCAGCTGAACCGCGTCACCATCGCCGGCGACGTCCCCCGCGGAGTGGACGGCCGCAGCAGCACCTCCATCAAGGGCGACTCGTCCGCCTACTCCGAGACCGTCGTCGTGCCCGGAACCTCCCAGGCCCCGGCCTTCGCAGCAGCCGGGGCAAACCAGTGAGCGCACCGGAAAGCGGACCCCGGCAGCTGCACCTGAACGCTTTCCTGATGAGCACCGGCCACCACGAGGCATCGTGGCGGCTGCCGGAGAGCAACAGTTTCGCCAGCACGGACGTGAAGCATTTCCAACGGCTGGCCCAGATTGCGGAGCGCGGAAAGCTGGATTCGATCTTCTTCGCCGATTCACCGGTGCTGCACGGGAACGTGGCCCAGCGGCCTTACACCAGCCTGGAACCGACCGTCCTGCTTGCGGCCATAGCGGCCGTCACCGAGCGGATCGGGCTGATTGCCACCGCCTCCACCACGTACAACGAGCCGTACAACCTGGCGCGGCGCTTCGCCTCGGTGGACCACATCAGCGGGGGCAGGGCCGGGTGGAACGTCGTGACCACAGCTGGCGACGCTGCAGCCCGGAACTTCTCACTGGCCGGCCAGCCGGTCCACTCGCAGCGGTATGAGCGGGCCGCGGAATTCCTGGACGTGGCGCAAAAACTCTGGGACAGCTGGGAAGACGGCGCCGTGGTGGCGGACAAGGACGCCGGAGTGTGGGCAGACAGTTCCCGGGTGCATGCGGCCAACCACGAGGGGAAGCATTTCCGGGTGGAAGGTGCCCTGGATGTCCCCAGGTCCGTCCAGGGCCGCCCGGTCATTGTCCAGGCCGGCTCCTCCGAGGACGGCAAGGAGTTCGCATCCCGGTACGCGGAGGCGGTCTTCACTGCCCACCAGACCCTCTCCGATGCGCAGGACTTTTACGCTGACCTGAAGGGACGGACGACGGCGGCTGGCCGGGACCCGGGATCCCTGAAGATCCTGCCGGGCATAGTTCCCGTCATCGCCGCGTCCGAGGCCGATGCCCTGAAGCTGGAGCGGGAGCTGGACGAACTGATCCTGCCCGAACACGCCCGCCGGCAGCTCGCCAACGTGCTGCGGGTGGCACCCGAATCCCTGAAGCTGGACGCCCCGCTTCCGGCGGACCTCCCCTCGGAGGACGAGATCGAGGGCGCCAAAAGCCGGTACACGCTGATCGTGAACCTCGCGCGCCGTGAACACCTCACGGTGCGCCAGCTCATCGGCCGGCTGGGCGGCGGCCGTGGGCACCGGACATTCGCCGGCACCCCGGAGCAGGTGGCTGACGCCATCCAGGACTGGTTCCAGTCGGGCGCGGCCGACGGATTCAACATCATGCCGCCGGTGTTGCCCTCCGGGTTGGAGATTTTCGTGGACCAGGTGGTCCCGATCCTGAGGGACCGTGGCCTGTTCCGGAGCGAATATACGGGACGCACACTGCGCGACCACTACGGGCTGGCCATACCGGCCAACTCGCACAACCGGGTGCTGCAGCCTGCCTAATCGTGGCCACAAGGTGCCCCGCCATGCTGATCCAGCAATGGCGGGGCACTTTCCTTTGTGCACAGCATGGCGCTGAGGGCCCCTGAAGCGGGCGGACGCCTGCAGTGCGCGGCCGCCGCCTGCCGCGTCCTAGGCCTCGCTGGCGTGGGCACCTGCCGAGTGCTGCTGCACCAGAAGGCTCAGGCGCTCCGAACTCAGGCGCAGGGCTTCCAGCTCGCGACGGCTGTATTCATCAATCGTGCGGTGCATCAGCTCCGGGAGGTCCCCGGCTGCTGCCCCATCCACCTCGAACTCGTGGGTGAGGGTCACCTCGGAGTTGCCGTCCGCGTGGAGGATCGCCCAGCTGCCGCCGAGTCTCAGCAGGGGGTGCTCCAAGCCGACCTGCCGGAATTCGGCGCGGTGTCCGGCAGCATCGAAGAGGCGGTGGCAGCGGCTGGAGTTCAGGGCGCCGTTGGCCACGATGGACGTGCGGAGTTCATGGTCGGCGTCATCGCCGCTGACCCGTTCGGAGTAGACGGTCAGCCCGTCCAGGAACGGCCAGTGGGAGGAATCCCGCAGTATGGTGAAGACCAGGTCCGCCGGGGCCTTGATGGTAAGCCGGTGAGTAGTCCGCCGCGTGGTCAACGACACGTGGTACACCTCCTGTAATGTGCTGGGCTTTTTAGCAATCTAGGCCAGCCCGGGCATGGCACGGGGGATTTCCGTCCTCCTGCGTCACGGCACGAAACCAGGGGTAACACTTGGTCCCGACATGGGGCATTCCTGGTCGCCGGATGAAGCCCGGCGGCCCCGCGTTGCGCAAGGGGTCGGCAGGTTTCAGTCGAAGTTGAGGTCTGGATGCCGGGGTGGTTGATTGAGGTCACCCTCCCTTTGAAAGGACACCCATGACGGACCAACATGACCTCAGTCCACGGCGCCTGCGCCATATTATGGGGCACTTCGCCACGGGCCTGACGGTGATCACCGCCTCGACTGAGGCCGGGCCGGCCGGCATGACCTGCCAGTCGTTTTCGTCCCTTTCGCTGGAACCGGCGCTGGTGTCCTTCAGCCCGGCGCGCACCTCCACCACCTGGCCGCTGCTGCGGGCAGCGGGCCGGTTCGCCGTCAACATCCTCCCTGCTGAACACCAGCATCTGGCGGCCCAGTTTGCGCGCTCCGCCACGGACAAGTTCGCTGGAGTCAGCCACTCACCGTCGCCGCTTGGAAGCCCGATTCTTGACCAGGCCCTGGCGTGGGTGGATTGCGAGCTTGAGCAGGAGTACGACGGCGGCGACCACACCATCGTTGTGGGCGCAGTCCGTGCCCTGGGTGCCCGGGCCGGAGCAGAGCCCCTTGTCTTTTTCAAGGGGGCCTACGTAGGCCTCGGCTCCCTGCCGGGCACCCTGGAGAGCGTGGCGTGACCCGGACCGGACGACGACGGCGCGCCGGCTATGGTGCCAGCCTGTCGCCTTTGCGGTGCAGGCGGTACCAGCGGTAGCCGTAACGTCCCAGCTCAACCTTGAAGCCGCCGTCGGGATCCAGTGGTACGTTGTCGCCGTCGAACAGGTCCAGCAGGATGGCGTCCTTGAAGGCGTTCCGCGGCCCGTCCTCGGTGCCCAGGGTGCCACTGACCTTCACGGGCTCCTCCCCGAAGTTGTGCAGGAGCACCAGTGCGCCGGTGTCCGTGCTGCAAGTGTGCGCGAAGACGGCCGGCTCGGGCTGGTCAATGATGGAGAATTCTCCCCAGCCAAGCTCTGCGGACTCCCGGTAGCGGCGGATCAGGGTCACCATGAAGTTGAACAGCGAGTCCGGATCGCGTTTGGCGGCAGCGGCGTTGACGTGCTCCGGGCCGTACTCTCCCCGGGCCAGTGGTGCCACCAGGTCCGCAACCTTGGCGGTGGAAAAGCCGCCGTTCTTGTCGTCGGTCCACTGCATGGGAGTGCGCACCGCCGCGCGGCTCTTTTGCCGGAGGTCCTCGCCCATGCCGATCTCCTCACCGTAGAACAGCACCGGTGTGCCGGGCAGGGCGAACATCAGCGAATAGACCATGCGGAGGCGCTCAGGGTCGCCGCCAAGCATCGGCGGAAGCCTCCTGCGCAGCCCCCGTCCGTAGATCTGCATGTTCTTTTGGGGCCCGAAAGCTGCGAACACCTCTTCACGCTCGCCGTCGCTGAGCTTGTCCAAGGTCAGCTCGTCATGGTTGCGCACGAACATGGCCCACTGGTTGTCCGGGTGCAGCGGCGGCCGGCTCTTCAGGGTCTCAGCCAGGGGCCGGGCATCCCCGCGGGCCAGGGACAGGTAGATGTACTGCATGGACATGAAATCGAACTGCATGTTCAGTTCGTTGCCGTCCGGTCCGCCGAAGAACTCCACCTGTTCCTTATAGGGCAGGTTGACCTCGCCCAGCAGAACGGCGCTGCCGTTGCGGCGGCTCACGAAACTGCGCAGGGCGGCGAGGAAGCCGTGCGGATCCAGGTTGGCGGCCTCGTCCCTGGGCTGCCCCCGGGTTTCCAGGAAGAAGGGCACAGCGTCCAGCCGGAACCCGTCCAGCCCCAATTCCAGCCACAGGCCCATGGCCTTGGCAATCTCGTTGCGCACGTCGGGATTGGTGACGTTCAGGTCCGGCTGGTGCTTGGCGAACATGTGCAGGTACCACTCGCCGGTGGCGTCATCCTTTTCCCACAGCGAGTCCTCTTCGCCCGGGAACACCACCTCGGAGGACGTGTCCGGGGGAGTGTCGCTCCGCCACACGTAGTAGTCCCGGTACTTGTTGTCCGTTGATTTCCGGGCCTCAACGAACCACGGGTGCTGGTCCGAGGTGTGGTTCACCACGAAGTCGGCGATGACCCGCATGCCCCGGTCCCTGGCCGCCCGCATGAACTCCACCAGGTCCCCCATGGTTCCGAGCCGGGGGTCCACGGTGAAGAAATCCGTCACGTCGTAGCCGTCGTCCCGGTCCGGGGAGGGGTAGAACGGCATGAGCCAGATGCACGTCACGCCCAGCGCGGCCAGGTAGTCCACACGCTGGGTGAGGCCCGCGAAGTCACCGGTGCCGTCGCCGTCGTCGTCAAAGAAAGTCTCAACGTCCAGGCAGTAGATGACCGCGTTCTTCCACCAGAGGTCCGAGGTTTCCGCGAGCCTCATGCCGGTGCCTGCGCCCGTGCCTGGGCCCGCGAGCCGCGCAGCTGCGGAAGGACGTCCGCGGCAAACGCATCGATGAACGGGGCCTGCTCCTGCCCGACGAAGTGCAGGTAGATTTCATCAAAGCCAAGGTCCGCGTAACCGGCCAGCCACTCGGCGTGCTGCTCCAGGCTTGCCGAGACGTTGACCGCCTTCCTGACCTGGGCCTCGCCGATCTGCCCGCTGACGCCGTCGAAATGCCCGGCGGTGGGGAGGTCCCACGGGACCGGCGGGGCGAAGGTGTTGGTCCGCCACTGGTCCAGGGCAATGGCTGCCGCGTCCTGTTCACGGGGGGCCCAGGACAGGTGCACCTGCAGCACGGCCTTGCCGCGGCCGCCGTTGTCCCGGTATGCCGCCAGCATGTCCTTGAGCTTGTCAGCGGGCTGGTTGATGGTGACCAGGCCGTCCGCCCAGGCGGCCGAGCGGCGGGCGGTCTCCACACTGATGGCCGGGGCGATCAGCGGCGGCGGGGAGTCCGGAACATCCCAGATCCGGGCCTGTTCCACGGTGACAAGGCCGTGGTGGGTCACCTCTTCGCCCCGGTGCAGCCGGCGGATCACTTCCACACACTCTTCAAGCCGGCGCTGCCGCACCTCTTTGGGCGGCCAGGCGTCGCCGGTGACGTGTTCGTTCATGTTCTCGCCGCTGCCGGGTGCCATCCAGAAGCGGTCCGGAAACATGCTTGCCAGGGTGGCGGAAGCGTGGGCGATGATGGCGGGGTGGTAGCGCTGGCCCGGCGCGGTCACCACGCCGAAGCGGAGGCTGGTGGTGGCCAGCGCCGCGCCGAGCCAGGACCAGGCGAAGCCGGAGTGTCCCTGCCGGGCGGACCAGGGCTCAATATGGTCGGAGCACATGGCGGCATCGAATCCTGCCCGTTCCGCGTGCTGGACGTCTTTGAGCAGTTGGGCGGGACTGATCTGTTCGTGTGAGGCGTGGAAGCCGACGGTAACCATCGTTAACCTCTACCGTCCGGAGGGGTGCCGTGTCGAGGGCTGGCCTGCCCGGCACCACTTGTCCGATAAGTCTTAGGCTTGTAATACTGCGCTTCCCGGAGCTCCCGCGCAGGCGGAGCTGGAAGGCAAGTACGGGCGCGGGGTTGCCGTGGCCGGGAAACCGCTGTCCACGGCGGCAGTGGCGCCGTTGCTGATCCTCATCGTGTGGCTGCTCGCGGGCTGAGCCTGCCACCTGCTGACTGTGGTCTTACGCCGGAGCACCTTCCCGGGCAAGAATGGGCAGCATGGAACTTCCCGTGATGCCGCCTGTCCCGCCCATGCTCGCCAAGGCCGTCAGCGGCATTCCTGGTGTTGCAGGAGGCGGAGAGCTCAGCTATGAACCCAAGTGGGACGGCTTCCGGTCCATCATCTTCCGCGACGGCGACGAGCTGGAGATCGGCAGCCGGAACGAAAAGCCCATGACAAGGTACTTCCCCGAACTGGTTGAGGCGCTGAAGGAAAACCTGCCCCCGCGCTGCGTGGTGGACGGCGAAATTATCCTGGTGGGCTCCGCCGGTGACCGCCTCGATTTCGACGCGCTGCAGCAGCGGATCCACCCCGCGGCCAGCCGGGTCAAGCTGCTCGCTTCCCAGACGCCGGCCTCCTTCGTAGCGTTCGACCTTCTGGCCCTGGGCGACGACGACTACACCGGCCGGCCCTTCACCGAGCGGCGGGCGGCGCTGGAAAAAGCGCTCGCGGGTAGCAAAACCCCGGTCCACCTCACCGCCGCCACCACGGACAGGGACACGGCGGAGCAGTGGTTTGAGCAGTTCGAGGGCGCAGGCCTGGACGGGATCGTGGCCAAGCGCCTGGACGGTACGTACGAGCCGGACAAGCGGGTGATGTTCAAGACCAAGCACGAGCGCACCGCCGACTGCGTGGTGGCCGGATACCGCCTGCACAAGAGCGGGCCGGATGTGATCGGCTCGCTGCTGCTGGGTTTGTACAAGGACGACGGCAGCCTGGCCAGCGTGGGCGTGATCGGCGCCTTCCCCATGAAGCGGCGCAAGGAACTGTACGAGCAGCTCCAGCCGCTGGTGACCACCTTCGATGACCACCCGTGGGCGTGGGCTAAGCAGGAGGAGGGGGAACGGACGCCGCGCAACGCCGAGGGCAGCCGCTGGAGCGCCGGCAAGGACCTGTCCTTCGTGCCGCTCCGCCCCGAGCTGGTGGTGGAAGTGCGGTACGACCATATGGAGGGGGAACGGTTCCGGCACACGGCCCAGTTCAACCGCTGGCGGCCGGACCGGGACCCGGAATCGTGCACATACGCGCAGCTGGAGGAACCGGTCAGCTTCGACCTGTCATCGGTGCTGGAGACCGGCCGGCCGTAGGCTTCGCCGCTCGCTGCCAAGGCAGCCCGTTTTTCAACGGGGAAAGCCCGCCATTTGGGGGAATGGCGGGCTTTCCGGTCTGAAAACCGGGCTGGAACGTGTCTTGTCCGGCGGAAGTGCTACTTCAGGCCGAGCTGCGAGGTGGGGACCTTGTAGGATTCCTTGGCAGTCAGGGCGGAGATGGCCGCGATGCCGCAGATGACGGCGGTGAAGATGCTGATCTGCACCCAGCCGCCGGGCCTGATCCCGCCCATGGCCGCAACGATCGCCGGGGCGAAACCTGCCATCAGGAAGCCCAGCTGGGTGCCGATGGCCAGGCCGGAGAAGCGGACCTTGGTGCTGAACATCTCGGCGTAGAAGGACGGCCAGACGGCGTTGGAGGCTGCGTAGCCGCAGGAGAAGAAGCCGATGGCGGCCAGGAACATCAGCGGCACGCTGCCGGATTCCAGGCTGAGCAGGAAGACGGGCGTCAGGATGGCGCTGGCCACCGCCCCATAGATGAAGACGGGCTTGCGGCCGATCCTGTCCGCCAGCATGCCGAAGAGCGGCTGGGTGCCCAGGGCTACGAAGTTGGCGCCGACGACCAGCCAGAGGGTTGTGGTTCCGTCCACGCCCGCCACGGTCTTGGCGTAGCTGATGGCAAGCGTGCCGAACACCGTGGACACGGCGGCGATGAAGGCGCAGCAGATCACGCGGAGGACGTCGCGCCAGTGGGCCTTGAGCAGATCGGCAACCGGGAGCTTGGAAATCTGGGCGGTTTTCTGCGCTTCCTCGAAGGCCGGCGGCTCGTGCAGCGTGCGCCGGATGAAGAAGGCAACAACAACCACAACGGCGCTCAGCCAGAACGGAATACGCCAGCCGATGCCGTACTTGATCTCGTCCGGGAGGGCCAGGACGGGGATGAAGACCAGGGCCGCGAGGATCTGGCCTCCCTGGGTGCCGGTGAGGGTCCACGAGGTGAAGAAGGACCGCCGGTTGTCCGGGGCGTGCTCCAGCGTCATGGACGATGCGCCGGCCTGCTCGCCGGCGGCCGACAGGCCCTGGCAAAGCCGGGCCAGCACCAGCAGGGCAGGAGCCCACCAGCCGACGGTGTTGAAGTCCGGCAGGCAGCCGATGAGGAAGGTGGAGGCACCCATTAGGAGGAGCGTGAACATCAGGACCTTTTGCCGGCCCACCCTGTCGCCGAAGTGGCCCAGGATCACGGCGCCCACGGGGCGGGCCACGTAGGCGAACCCGAACGTGGCGAAGGACATGATGGCCGCGTTTGCATCAGCATCCGGGAAGAAGACCGTGGGAAAGATCAGCGCGGCGGCGGAACCGAAGATGAAGAAGTCGTAATATTCGACGGCGCTGCCCAGGAAGCTGGCGAGGGCTGCCTTCTTCGGCGTCCCGGCCGGGGCGGCAACGCCTGGCTCGGCGGACGGAAGTGTCTGGCTCATGGAGTTCCTTAGGTGTGACGACTTTGTCGCGGATGGATCAGGGGGCTCGCGGCCGGCGCTGCCTTCAGGTGGAGGCGCGGCTCGGCATGTGCGGGATAACCCGGGTAGTAGCCACATGGTGGGAGCTACTTGTGCGATACAGCAATAGTGACTGTGAGTGCGGTCACCTGTCAAGAAAATAATCACTATCTAGAAATAACTCTCACGATGTGGGAACATCAATGAATGAGTGTGAACCATGCCACAGTTGACAAAGACGTAGCTGCTGAGACCCCCGCGGACACCAAGGTGGCCAAGCCGGACCGCACGGACATGGTGGGCAAGGCCCTGGGCCTCCTGGTCCTCCTGGGCGATGAGCCGCGCGGGGCCAGTGCCGCGGAGATTTCACGACGGGCCGAGCTGCCTTTCAGCACTACGTACCGCCTGCTGGGGTCGCTGACCCGCGACGGTTTTGTGGACTACGAGCCGGACGGCCGCCGCTACCACCTGGGCCTGCGGATCTTCCAGCTGGGCCAGCGGGTCTCCAACCATCACGGTTTCGCCGGCACCGCAATGCCGGTCCTCCGCCGGGTTACGGAACAGACGGGCGAGGCCACCATCCTCAGCGTCCGCGACGGCCACCACCACCTCACGGTCAACAAGGTGGACGGTCCGCAGATGTTTCGGGTGACCAGCGACCCCGGCCACCTGGGCTCGCTGTCCACCACCGCCGTCGGAAAAGTGCTGGTCGCCTTTGCGGAGGATGCCGAGCGCGAGCGGCTGCTGGAGGACCTTCCGCTTGATCAGCTCACCGAAAAGTCCATCGCGGACCGGGACGCCTTCCGCGCGGAAATCGAGAAGGTCCGGCGCCAGGGATATGCCGTGATGGACGAGGAAAACGAGATGGGCATGCGTGCCGTCGCCGTACCCCTCCTCAACACCCAGGGCCACGCCTTCGCCTCCCTGGCAACGGCGGTGCCCGTCTTCCGCATGGGCATGGAGGAACTGGAGGCGTGCGTCCCGCTGCTGCAGGAGGCGGCCGCGGAGCTCGCGGCGCGCCTTCCGCAGCGCTGACCTGATGCATTGTTCGAATGTAGAACAAAAGTGCGCTGAGTGAACAAACAATGTACTGTAACTTTCAACACCGAAGCAGCAGCATCCGCTTGGCGCACTGCTCCTGCCCGGTGCCGTACCAAAGGAGCTGCACGGATGAGTAATCGAACTGAGTCCTACCTGGTGGGACTGGTCGGCGATGGTGTGATGCCGTCACTCACCCCGCCCATGCACGAGCGCGAAGGGGATGTGCAGGGCCTGCGCTATCTCTACCGGCCCATCGACCTCGTGGAGCTCGGCCTTCCCGGCAAATCCGTGGGAGAGCTGCTGCGCAGTGCCAGGAACCTCGGTTTCAACGGCCTGAACATCACCCACCCCTGCAAGCAGCTGGTCCTGCAGCACCTGGATGAGGTAACCCCGGACGCCGTGCGGCTCGGTGCAGTCAATACCGTGGTGATCGATGATGGCCGGTTCATAGGCCACAACACAGACTTTTCCGGCTTTGCCGCGGCCCTCTCCTCAGGACTTCCCGGCGCCCAGCTGGACCGCGTGGTCCAGCTGGGCGCC